>CATJIW010000074.1 GCA_949740745.1 uncultured Lachnospiraceae bacterium
ATTGCCAAATACATCAAAGAGGTTACCGGAGGGACGGACGTGGTCTACGGGGGCGGGCTGAAAACGGATAATGCCGAGATGCTTGCATCCATCGAGGAGATCGACGGCGGGCTCATTGCCCTGACCAGATTCTCCGGGGAAATCGGTTTTTATCCGGAGGAGTATCTGGAGATCATCCGGAAATATCTTGGAAAGTGAGGAAAGTGAAGATGAAACTGGATTTTGAGTACGGGAACGGTCTTATGAGCGCTGAACTGCCGGATTCCACGGATGTGTTCATTCCGGGGGAGACCGTTCCGGATCCGCCCTGCATCCCGGAGGGCGAGATTGTGGCACGGACCCTTGAATCCATCCGAAATCCCATGGGAATGAAGCCGCTTGCGGAACTGGCACACAAGGGTTCCACGGCGGTGATCGTGATTCCGGATATCGTGAAGGGCGGCTGTCAGCCGACTTCCCACAGGAAGGTTTCCATCCGTCTGATCGTGGACGAGCTCTACAGGGCGGGGGTGGAGAAGAAGGACATTCTGCTGCTTTTTTCCAACGGGCTTCATCCCCGGACGACGGTTCCGGAAGCGAGACAGATCCTGGGGGAAGAATTGTTTCATGAGTTTTACTGGAGCCATCAGATCACCAGCCATGATTCGGAGGACTATGAGCATCTGGTGGATCTGGGCTGCACGGCCCGGGGCGACCGGGTGCTGATGAACAAATATGTGTTTGACTGCGACATTCCGATCTTGATCGGCCACACTCAGGGAAATCCCTACGGCGGTTATTCCGGCGGCTATAAGCACTGTGCAACCGGGATCACCCACTGGCGGTCCATCGCCAGCCATCACGTCCCGGACGTGATGCACCGCCCGGACTTTACGCCGGTTTCCGGGCACAGCCTGATGCGGACGAAATTTGACGAGATCGGCATGCTCATGGAAGAAAAAATGGGACATCCCTTCTTCTGCTGCGATGCGGTTCTGGACACTTATTCCCGGCAGATTGAGGTCAATTCCGGCCATGCGGCCGTCATGCAGCCAAAATCCTGGGTCACGGCCAATAAGCGGACTTATGTGCCCTTTGCGGAGAAGAAGTATGACGTCATGGTCTTTGGCATGCCGCAGGACTTCCACTATGGAAACGGCATGGGGACAAATCCTATTCAGATGATGCAGGCCCTCTCCGCCCAGGTGATCCGCCACAAGAGAGTCTTAAGCGACCGCTGCGTGATCATCTGTTCCTCTGTCTGTAACGGGTATTTTCATGACGAGAGGTGGCCGTATCTGCGTGAGCTTTATGAAATGTTCCAGCACGATTATATGAATGTCCTGCCGGACATGAACCGTTACGGCGAATATTTTGCGACGAAGGAGGAGTATATCCGCAAATATCGTTACGCAAACGCATTCCATCCCTTCCACGGGTTCTCCATGATGTCCTGCGGGCACATTGCGGAGATGAATACCAGCGCAATCTACATTGTCGGGGCACAGGAGCCGGGCATTGCGAGGGGAATGGGATTAAAGACGAGGGCGACCTTTGAGGAGGCGCTTTTGGATGCGAAGAGAAAATACGTGGGCGATGCCCCGGATATTCTGGCGATGCCAGGGACCTTTAAACTGGGAGCAGTACATCTTTGCATGAAGGATGACGATCTGACAAACATCTGAGAAGGTCATTTTGAGAGGCAGGGGTGAAAACTGAAATAGAAGGAGGACGAAAATGAAAAAACTGAGAAACATGTTGGCGTTGGCAATGGTTCTGCTGGTTCTCGTAAGTGCGGTTTCCGGCTGCAGCTCGTCAGGAGAATCGGACAGGAAGGAGACGGAGAAACAGACGGCGGCCGGGGGGACTTCTGAGGGAACAGAGGCTTCCGGTCAGACAGAGGCTTCCCAAGAGGCGGGAGGGGCGGAGACGGCCTGGGGGATTGAGCCCATGTCCGAACCGGTTACAATCAGCCTGGGGTTCTTCTCCGGTTCTCCCCATTCCTCTGAATTTTACATTATGGAGCAGATGGGCTGGACGGAAGAGCTGGGGATCACTTTTGAATACAATTCCTTCATCTCCGGACCGGCCATGATGGAGGCCAATGCGGACTGGGATCTGTGTACGACAGGCGGCCCCGGAGTCATCAACGGGATTCTGAATTATGACGTGAAGGCCATCGGAATCGTGGAAAATGAAAAGATGCTGTATCTCTACGTGCGGGAGGATTCCCCCATCGCCCAGGCGGGCAAGGGACATTTTGCCGATTATCCGGAGATGTACGGAACGGCGGAGGACTGGAAGGGTACGGAATGGCTGCTCCCCGTCGGAACGACCATGCACATGACCCTGGTTTCCGTCCTGGAACAGATAGGGCTGACTGCGGATGACGTCGTCATGACGAACATGGATGCCACGACTGCGCTGACCGGATTCCGTGCGGGAGAAGGCGACGGCATGGGTATCTGGACCTCGACGGCCATTGAGGCGGAGGGCGACGGCAAGTACGTGAAGGTCGCCGGCGCCGACGACAACGGGGTGGTCATTGCCGCAGCCATGTGTGCGACGGATGCGGCCCTGTCCGACCCGTTAAAGAGAGAGGCCATTCAGAAGCTCTATGAGCTCTACTACCGCACGGCAGAGTGGAGAGAGGAAAATATGGAGGAGGCAGCGACCCTGTTTGCCGAGACCTGCGCAATCGAGGGCGTCACCCCGACGGAGGATTATGATCTCGCCTATGAAATATATAAGAGGACGAAGGATCACACCCTGGCCCAGAATATGGAGCTCATGTTAAACAGCGCTGCGGATGAAGCCGGGCTGGCCGGCCGCGAGATTACGGGCGGCGAGCAGGCGATCCTTTACACCTTTGATTTCTTCGTGTCCCAGGATAAATATACCAACGAGCAGAGGGATTTTATACTGGACAACAATAAAATCACCTCGGAAATTGCAGAGGAAGTACAGGCGATCATTGACGCCAGATAAATGACGGGGAAGCGGTAATTATCATCGGGCAATATCCGGCAAAATACACTGTGGCGCAGACGCATCGCATGCAACAGTGAATTTTGTCGGATTGCCGGCTGTGCTATGAATGTTGAGGACGGAGAATAATGAAAAATACGAAGAAAGTTCGTGACAGGCTGGGAAGGGGGCGCTACTGCAGTACCTACACCTATGCCATGCTGTCAATTGCCGGTATTTTGAGCTTTTTGCTGGTATGGGAGTTGTTGATTGGTTTTAATGTCATTTCGGGGCGCTATCTGGCAAAGCCGACGGAGCTGGTGGTCCTGTTTGCCCGGAAATTTTATGACGTGTCGCCGGACGGTGCGCTGCTGCCTCAGTCCATGTGGGCGAGCCTCCAGGTTTCCCTGACGGGGCTTTGCCTGGCGATTCTCGTGGGCGTTCCCCTTGGCCTTTGTATGGGATGGTTCAAGGCGATGGACAGGCTGGTGAATCCGATTTTTGAAGTGATCCGCCCGATTCCGCCGATCTCGTGGATTCCCCTCACGGTTCTCTGGCTGGGAATCGGACTGCGGGCGAAGGCATTTATCATTTTCTTTTCCGCTCTGATCCCCTGTGTAATCAATTCTTACACGGGCATCAGGCAGACCAACAGGACGCTGATCGACGTTGCGAGAACCTGCGGGGCCTCCAACATGGAAACCTTTTTCAAGGTTGGGATTCCAAGTGCCATGCCCATGACCTTTTCCGGCGTCCGGGTTGCGGTGGGCAATGCCTGGTCGACCCTTGTGGCGGCGGAAATGCTGGCCTCCAGTGCGGGACTTGGTTATATGATTCTGATGGGAAGAATGTTTGCCAGGCCGGATATCATTCTTTTGGGAATGATCGTCATCGGTGCAATCGGCGCTTTGTTCAACGGGATTCTGACGTTTGTCGAAAACCGGGTGATTCGGTGGAGGTGAAAAGATGGTACGAGTGGATAAAAAAGGCCGAAAAGGCGAATTTAAGGAGCTCACGGCAAAAGACGTGGTTTATATGGTGCTCCCCGTCATCTCGATTGCGTTTCTGCTGCTTTTATGGTATCTGGTTTCTTCTCGCCGGCCGGATATGTTTCCGACCATGGGGGCGGCCTGGAAGCGTCTGATGCTCCTCATGGAAAAGCCGGTCATGCGGGTCTCCTACCTGGGACATATTTTGTACAGCCTGAAGAGAGTGGTCCTGGCATTGTTGTCTGCGATTATTCTGGGGCTGGCCTTCGGTATTGTCATTGGCTGGAATAAGAAACTGGATTGTTTCTTTGGAACTGTTTTTAATGTCATTCGTCCGATTCCGCCCATCGCATGGGTGCCACTGATCACAATCGCCTTCGGAATCGGGGAGTTTTCAAAGGTCCTGGTTGTTTTCATCAGCGCATTCATGCCCATCGTCGTCAACACCCGTGCCAGCATCCAGAACGTGGAGGAGATGTATCTGGACGTGGGGACGCTCTTTGACGCCAGCAAAAGCCAGATGCTCTGGGAGGTGGCGATGCCCTCTGCGATTCCGGGCATCATCGCCGGGATAAAAACGGCGACCAGCGCCGCCTGGATGGCGGTTCTGGCTGCGGAAATGCTGGGCGCCAAGAGCGGCGTGGGATTTCTCGTCAGCCGGGGCATGGACGGGAATGACATGGCGCTGGTCCTTGTGGCGATGATTACCATCGGCGTGATCGGGGCGCTTCTCAGTGTGTTTACATCATTTGTTGAAAGGTTGTTGTGTCCATGGATGAAAATAAAGTAAAGCTGCAGATTAAAAACCTGACAAAGGTGTTTACGTCAAAGGGCAAAGAGATAAAGGCAGTGGATGATGTCAGCTTTGACGTGTATGACAATGAGTTCCTCGTGCTCCTGGGGCCGGGACAGTGCGGGAAGACGGTTTTGCTGAACATGATCGCCGGCCTGGAGGAACCCACGGAGGGGGAAATTTTTCTGGACGGAGAACCGATCGACGGACATAATCCGAAAATCAGCATGGTTCCCCAGAGATACGGGCTGTTTGATGCGAAGACGGTCATGCAGAACGTGGAGATCGGACCAAAGTGGAGGGGCGTTTCCAAGGCGGAGAGAAGGAAAAAGGCACAGAAATACATTGACCTCGTCCAGCTCCACGGATTTGAATCCTCCTACCCGTCCCAGCTTTCCGGCGGCATGAAGCAGCGGGTCAGCATTGCCAGGGCCTACACGAACGACCCGGAGATTCTGATTATGGATGAGCCCTTCGGGGCCCTTGACGCCCAGACCAGATATGCCATGGAGGAGGAGGTTGCGAAGATCTGGCAGCAGGACAGACGGACGATTCTTTTTGTAACCAATAATATAGAGGAAGCCTGTTATCTGGGGGACCGCATCATCCTGTTCAGCAACCGGCCGGCACAGATCAAGGAGATTTACGTGAATGACATGAAGCGGCCGAGGGACATGATTTCCGAGGAATTCTTGAAACTCCGCACGGCGATCTCCGACAACACGGATCTTGCGATCTGATCAGAAGGGAGGAGAGGACCATGATGAGCGAAGAATTAAAGAGAGCGGCGGAGACGGACGAGCGGCCGGTGAAGGTCGAGGTGTCAAACCTGACGAAATATTTTAACACGCTGCACGTGCTGGACAATATTTCCTTCCAGGTGAAAAAGGGGGAATTCGTCTGCGTGGTCGGGCCGACCGGCTGTGGAAAGACGACGTTTTTAAATCTTTTGACGAAGGTACTGGAGCCCTCCGAGGGAAACCTTAAGATCGACGGGGAGGCGGCCGATCCCAGAAAACACAGCATTGCGCGGGTTTTCCAGGAGCCGAGCCTGTTCCACTGGCTCACGGTGCGCCAGAATCTGGAGTTTGGTCTGAAGGTGAAAAAGCTGCCCGGGGAGGTGATCCGCGAGAGGACAGAACGCATCATCCGCCTTTTGGGACTGGAGGACGTGGAAAACTCGTACATGTCGGCCCTCTCGGTGAGCACGCAGCAGAGGGTTGTCATCGGCAGAGCCTTCGCCATGGAGCCGGATCTGCTTTTGATGGACGAGCCCTACGGGCAGATGGATATCAAGCTGCGCTTTTATCTGGAGGACGAGGTGCTTCGTCTCTGGAGGGAGATGGGGACGACCGTCGTTTTCGTCACGCACAATATCGAGGAAGCCGTTTATCTGTCGGAGAAAATCTTAATCCTGACAAACAAACCGGCCGGAATCAAGGAGGAACTGGTGAACCGGCTTCCCTATCCGAGGGATATCACGAGTCCGGATTTCATCGAGATGCGCCGTCATGTGACGGATCAGATTAAATGGTGGTAATCAGGTGAGGTAAAATTATGGGCAATCGAATCGGTCTTCATACCAATTATTTCCGGGGGACCAAAATCGAATGGGAGCTGTTTTCCATTGCGGAATTTATCTTGCAGGCGGGCGGGAACGCCATGGAGGTCATGCCGGATCAGCTGTTTAGGCTGAACGGGGACGAGAGGCGCAGGCTGCGGGAATTTACACAGGAGAGGGATATGGAGCTGATCGTCGGCGCGGGGAAGAATCCGCAGACGGACAGCTCCAGCCCTGACCCGGCCGTCCGGGAGGCGGGCTACAGGCGGGCCCTGGAGGTGATTGACCTTTTAAAGGAAGTCGGCTGCCGCAAATGGGACGGCCTCGTTCACGCCTGCTGGCCGGGACGGCCGGAGGGAATCCTGACGGAAGAGCGAAAGGCGGAGTATGCGGAGCGGAGTGTAGCGCAGATGCGGCGGCTCGTCCCTCTACTCGAGGAGGCGGACATCGACGTGTATCTGGAGGTGGTAAACCGGTTTGAGCACTTTATTTTCAACACGGCAGAAGAGGGGGGCGATTTTTGTGAGAAGGTCGGAAGCCGGAGAGTCCGTCTGCTTCTGGACACCTACCATATGAATATCGAGGAACACAGCATCTGCGATGCGATCCGGGAGTGTGCAAGTCGGGGACATCTGGGCCATTTCCACCTGGGGGAGGCGAACCGCTCCGTGCCGGGAACCGTTCCCACCCATATGGACTGGGAGGCGATTTTCGGGACCCTGCGGGAGATTTCCTATGAGGGCACCTGTATTTTGGAGCCGGTCATCAAGAGCGGATGTCCCTTTGCGTCGAATGCGGCCCTGTGGCGGGACCTTTCCGGGGGCGCTGATCTGGAGGAGATGAAGAATAAGGTGAGGACGGGGTTTGCGTTTATAAAAAGCCGTATCGGATAATGGCTCCGAAAGCGGTTTTCCATGCTTACAAACTTACGATACGAGGGAGGAACCTATGAAGAAGGTGATATTCACAGCTCCGGGGAGGGCTGAAATCACGGAGACAAAGAGACCTGTTCCGAAGGAGGGGCAGGTCTTGCTCAAGGCAAAGCGGCTCGGCGTCTGCGGTTCCGACATGCAGGTGTTTAGCGGGAACAACCGGTACATGACCTTTCCGGTCACCCCGTTCCACGAGGGACTTTTGGAGGTTGCGGAGACAGGGAGCGAGGATTCTGACTTAAGGCCCGGAACCCTGGCCACGGTCTGGCCCTTTATAGACTGCGGCGCATGCAGTTCCTGCAAAAACGGCAGACCCAATGCGTGTATGAATTTTACCTGTCTGGGCATACAGGCGGACGGACTGGGGGCCGAATATTATCTGTCGGAGAAAAAATACGTTTATCCGCTGCCTGACGGGCTGAATCCGGACGAGGCGGTTCTGATTGAACCGCTCTCCATCGGAATACATGCGGCCGGACGGGGGGAGGTTTCCGGGAAACGGGTGCTTGTCGTCGGGGCGGGCACTATCGGGAACATGACGGCGCAGGCATGTAGAATCTGCGGCGCAGAGAGGGTGGCCGTCTGTGACGTGGCGCAGGAAAAGATCGACCTTGCGGCGCAGGTCGGGATCGACGGAATCAATAACAGGGACAGGACTTTGCGGGAAGTGGCATTGGAAATGTTTGGGGACTTCCCGGAGGCCGTCATTGACTGCGCCGGCTTTGGACCGACGACGGAACAGATTTTTGAGATTGGAGGAAAGACGACGACCGTCGTGATCGTCGCCAATTCCAGCAAGCCGGTTTCGCTTCTCATGAGCAGCATCCAGAGAAACGAGCTGGACGTTAAGGGGTGCATCGGGAGCCGCCCGGAGGATTTTCAGGCGGCCGTCCACGCCGTGGCAGCAGGCAAGCTGAATGCGAAAGGATTTATAACGGCGAGATACGAGGGCCTTTCGCAGGTTCAGGAGATGATGGAGTATACGATTGCAAACCGCAGCACGAACATGAAGACGATACTGGAGCTGGCGTAGCCGGGAAGCAGAATATTCTTATAAAAATCTTTGTGGGAAGGGAAACAACCATGGACATCAACGAGTTAAAGAAAAAAGTGTACGATGCGAATTTAGAGCTTGTGGAGAGGGGGCTCGTAATCTATACCTGGGGGAACGTGTCGGGAATCGACTGGGAAAAGGGATTGATCGCAATCAAACCCCGAGGCATTGAATATGACGACCTGGAGTGGCAGGACATTTCGGTCACGGATCTGGACGGGAACGTGGTGGACGACAATCCCTTGAAGCCCTCGGTGGACCTGGACTATCATGTCGCCATGTACAGGGCGTTTCGGGAGATCGGCGGCATCGCCCATACCCATTCGGTTTATGCGACCGTGTTTTCTCAGGCCGTGAAGCCGATTCCCTGTTTCGGAACGACCCACGCCGATCATTTTTATGGGGAGATTCCCTGCCTGCCTTATCTGGAGGAGGAGAAGGTAAAGGAAAATTATGAATTTCATGCGGGGGTACAGATTACGGAGTATTTTGAGGAACATCAGACAGACCCCAACCACATGCGTGCCGTGCTCTGCGGCGGCCACGGCCCTTTCACCTGGGGAAAGGATGCTGACGAGGCGGTGGAATTTGCGGTGATTCTGGAGGAGGTGGCAAAAATGGCGTACCGGACGATTTCCCTCGGCGGCTCGTCGCTGCTCCCCGCCCATATGCTGGACAAGCATTATCTGAGAAAGTATGGGAAGGATTCCTATTTTTACCAGACAAAAAATCAATGACGGGAAGAGGTGCGGATATGACAGTGGAGGGAAAAGTAATTTTAATCACCGGCGGGGCGGGCGGCCTCGGCTCCGGAATGGCGAGGCTTCTGGCCAAAAAGGGTGCGGTCGTGTTCGTTCTGGACCTTCCGGCGGCGAAGGAGGCGGGCGGGAGGCTTGTCTCCGAAATCGAGGCGGAGGGAGGAAAGGCATACTTCGAGCCCATCGACGGAACGAGGGAGGAGGACTGGAAACGGATCGTGAAGGAGGTTCTGGAGAAGGAGGGGACCATCGACGTCCTGGTGAACAATGCGGGTATCACGATCCCCAAGGGCATTGAAGCCATGTCCATGGAGGAGTGGATGAGGATCATGGAGGTGAACGTGGGCGCCGTATTTCTCGGAATCAAGCACGTGCTTCCCTGCATGCGGGCGGCGGGCGGCGGCTCCATCATCAATATTTCCTCTCAGTGCGGGCTGATTGGACACCGCTATACGGCGGAAGCCTACACGGCGTCGAAGGGAGCGGTTACCCTGCTGACAAAATCCGTTGCCGTGAGATACGGAAAGGACAAGATCCGCTGTAATGCAGTCTGCCCGTCGACGGCGGCGACCGCCCTGGTCATGGAGCGGCTTAAGGATCCTCAGTTTGCCGAGGAGCGGTACAGCGAGGTTCCGCTGGGACGGCTCTGCAGTGTGGAGGATATCGCTTATGCAGTTCTCTACCTGGCGTCGGAGGAGGCAGCCTATATCAATGGGGCGGCCCTGCCCGTGGACGGAGGGGCGACGGCGGACTGAGGAAAAGAGGAAACGTTCTATGTCTTTCATTTGTTTTTTTGTGGCTTTTTTGGCCTGTGCTCTTGGAAAAATCTGTGGTATGGGCGGTGGAGTCATCATCAAACCCGTACTGGACGCATCGGGGATTATGAGTGTGTCTGCCATCAGTTTTTTATCTGGCTGTACGGTGATCGGAATGTCTTTTTGGTCGGTGGGAAGTTCTGTATTTTGGCGGGAGTCTCAGATTGATTGGAAGCTGTCCTCGCCCCTTGCGGTGGGAGCCGCATTGGGGGGGATATTGGGCAAGGACTTGTTTAATCAGGTGGCGGCCCTTTTCTCCGGCGCTAATACTGTTGGAGGCATCCAAGCCATTCTTCTTCTCTTTGCCACTTTAGTCACTTTAATCTATACAGTAAAAAAAGCATCTATTCCCACTAAACAGCTCTCCTCCCCTCTGGTTTGTATTGTCATCGGATTGCTCCTGGGGCTGCTTGGAGCTTTTCTGGGGATTGGAGGCGGGCCATTCAATATGGCAGTGCTGTTCTTCTTTTTTTCTATGTCAACAAAAGTTGCCGCACAAAACAGCTTATATATTATATTAATTAGTCAGACTGCCGGTCTCCTTAAAAACATATTCGCCCGTCAAATACCTCAGTTTTCTCCATTCCTTCTGGTTGGCATGGTCTTTTTTGGTATATTAGGTTCAGAAATAGGCGGGGTATTAAATCATAAGCTGTCAGACAGCAAGGCTACCTTGTTTTTTGAAGGGGCCATGATCCTGGTTATGGGAATCAATCTCTATAATATCTGTAAATTTCTGCTCTGACGAAAGGAAGCGTCAAACGAGTGAAATGCCATAATAAAATTGTAACGGGAGTGGTTAAGGAGATAGGATTAAACCTGGAAAAAGGTTCGACTTTTCGGGACAAGTGTAGTAGGATAGAAAGAAATAGTAATCTGTTTGTAAAGCGGGGAACGGATCATGACATTAAAAGATATTGCCAGGGAGGCGGGAGTCTCTGTTTCTACAGTTTCCAGGGTGTTGAACGACCGTGAGACAAAGGCGGCCAGCAAGGCGGTCCGTGAACGGATCTGGACGATCATCCGTGACAATGACTATGTTCCGAACAGAAATGCACAGTATCTGCGGAGGGAAATCCCGGCCGACGTAAGTCACGGGCCAAAGCAGTATTATGCCTGTGTTTATGCCAGGAGCGCAGACAATAAGGATATGTTTTTTTCCGAGCTGGCAAACGCAATCGAGTATGAGGCCTACCGGCACGATTATATTTTAAAATATTCTTTTTATGCGGAGGAGCTTGACCGGGACGGCTTCACCGAGGCGGTGCGGTCCAACGAGATCAAGGGGATTGCGGTTTTGGGAAGATTCAGCGAGGAACGGCTGAAGGCGATCACAGATGCCCAGAAAAACGTGGTGTATGTGGGATTGAATTACAGAAACGGCAAGCATGACACCGTCTTCTGCGACGGCTATCAGGCCGGGCTGATGGCGATGGACACGCTTTTTGACTACGGGCATTCCCAGATTGTCTATTTCGGGGAGCTGAGCAGGGAAAATCGGTATGAGAGTTATCTGAGCGCCCTGGAGAAAAGAGAGAGCCGGCTCGGCCACAAATACGTGGTGGATGCGAAACAGACGCTGGAGGGGGGCTACCGGGCGGTGCAGACGCTCATGGAACGGAAAATCCCCTTTACGGCGATTTTCTGTGCCAATGACGCCACCGCCATGGGTGCGATCAAGGCTTTGAAGGAGAACCACTACCGGGTTCCGGAGGATGTCTCCGTGATCAGCATTGACGACGTGGAGATGGCAAGATATTTTACGCCGATGCTGACGACGGTCCACATCCCCATTGCGGAGCTGGGGAAGCAGACGGCCAAGACACTGATCGACCGGATTGAGCGGGGACATACGCTGCCTGTTAAGCTGGAGCTTCCGGTCTCTCTCTCCAAGCGGGATAGCTGCGCTCCCTGCAGGCAGAGGGTACAGCGCAGTCGGCCTGCCTCAGAAAAAGGAATACAGGAGAAGTCCCGGGACGCCGGAACCGGCCAGACATCCCCGGTACCGAATTCGGGCTGCGGAACTGGGCCATCTGGAGATGGTGGCACAGACCATCAATCTGCTCAACGGCCAAGACGTGGACGCTGGGGCGGTCCCGGCGGGGAGATTCAGACCCACGTGCTGCCGGGACTGGATCCGGGGCTCATCAATGCCTCCGGGTATTCCTGGACGGGGGATTACGTGACGGTCACGGGAGGTCTTCAACAAGGTGCAGGACACCGGGTCTAACCGGGACTTCGGGACGACGAAGGCGGCGAAAATGTATTTCAGCATGTCGGAGCGCCCCCGGCGGACAGCC
>CATJIW010000075.1 GCA_949740745.1 uncultured Lachnospiraceae bacterium
AGACGTTGTGCGGGACCACGGCGGAGTTATTTTTATCGATCTGCGGGATTATACCGGCGTTACGCAGGTGGTCGTTCACAACGAGAAGCTGCTTAAAAATGTGAACCGGGAGACGGTGGTTTCTGTGAGCGGCATCGTTGAAAAGCGTGCGCCGGAGACGGTTAACGAGAAAATAGACACCGGCTATGTGGAGCTGGCGGCGGATACTCTTCAGATTCTCGGAAAAAGCCGCAATATGCTGCCCTTTGAGCTTCGTTCCTCCCAAATGAGCAAGGACGAGCTCCGTTTGAAATATCGTTATCTGGATCTGCGAAATCCCAGGAACCATGCGAACATTGTAAAAAGGTCTAAGATTATCCGCCATTTGCGGAATAAAATGGAGGAAAAGGAGTTTCTTGAAATACAGACTCCGATCTTGACGGCGTCTTCTCCGGAGGGGGCCCGTGATTTCCTGGTGCCGAGCCGGAAGCATCCGGGGAAATTTTACGCTTTGCCGCAGGCTCCCCAGCAGTTTAAGCAGCTTCTCATGGTATCCGGCTTCGACCGGTATTTCCAGATAGCTCCCTGTTTCAGAGATGAGGATGCCAGAGCCGACCGTTCTCCGGGCGAATTTTACCAGCTGGATTTTGAGATGGCCTTTTCGACGCAGGAGGAGGTCCTTGAGGTCTGTGAGGACGTGATCTACGATACGTTTCGGACGTTTTCGGACAAAAGGATTACGGAAAAGCCTTTTCGCCGTATCACCTATGCGGAATCTATGATGAAATACGGCACGGATAAGCCTGACCTGCGCAACCCGCTTGTGATCTGTGACCTGACGGATTTTTTTGCAGACGTGGATTTTCCGGCGTTTAAAGGGAAGCCTGTCCGCGGCATTGTTGCGGATTGTGAAGGGAAGTCCAAGAAGTTTTTTGAGGATTCTCTGAAGTTTGCCACCTCGCCGGAGGTCGGTCTTGGCGGCCTCGGATATATTACCCTGAAGAAAGGCGCTTTTGCAGGCCCCATTGCAAAATTCTTGTCGGATGCCGGGAAGGAGGAAATTGTCAGACTGACAGGGGTAAAAGAAGGCGAAACCTTATTTTTCATCTGTGACGATAAGAAAAACGACACGGAAAAGAAAGCGGGGCACATCCGTTCGTGGCTTGCGGCCAGGGAACAGCTCAACCTGATCCGCGAGGATGCCTTTGAATTCTGTTTTATCGTGGATTTCCCGATGTATGAAATTGAAGAAGATACAGGGGATACTATCTTTACCCACAATCCCTTTTCCATGCCGCAGGGCGGGATGGAGGCGCTGCTGGGGGACGATCCGACGGAGGTACTGGCATATCAGTATGACCTGGTATGCAACGGGATCGAGCTGGCCTCCGGAGCCGTCCGGAACCACGATGTGGATATTATGAAAAAGGCATTTGAGATCGCCGGATATACGGAGGAAGAATTAAAGACCAGATTTAATGCCCTTTATACGGCCTTCCAGTATGGCGCCCCGCCCCATGCAGGCATGGCGCCGGGAATTGACCGCATGGTCATGCTCCTTACCGGCGAAGAAAAGATAATGGAAGTGATTGCGTTTCCTCTTAACGGCAATGCGCAGGATCTTCTCCTTGGCGCTCCCGGCGAGGTTTCGAATCAGCAGCTGGAGGACGTGCACCTTCTTGGCAGCGCCGGCGCACTTGCCTCCCGTGCCGCTGCAGCGGGAAGCGGCACGGGCCGCAGTGAAAAACGCTCTACCTTCTCGAATTCCAGACAGCTCAATCAGTTATCCTTAACGGAGACGGAAGAGCAGGATATGCAGAATATTTTTCAGATGATGAAGGCTCATGAGGAAGCGCTGAAGGAAATAGATACGGAGCAGGTGGAAGAGATGATCTATGTGATGCCTATGTCCAACATCCTCCGGGAGGACAAGAGAGAGCAGCCCTTTACAAGAGAAAGCCTGCTTGAGGGAGCTCCGGAGCGAAATGAAAACAGCTGGCAGGTGCCCAGGCTTGTAAAGTGAGGTGTGTGAAATGAATTACTATACAGTACAGTTATCTGACAAAGGAACCGTAGCCGTTGACGACACGATCCTCGTAAAAGGAGTGCAGGCCGCTGCCGGCTCGCGTATTTTGGAAGGCTTTAAGCCGCTGTTCAGTGCGGAAGCAGTCACCCGTCTTGAGAAGAAGGGGTATGTGATTTCCGGTAAATCCCATGTGGGTGAATTTGGCCTTGATCTTGTGGGCGAGTTTTCTTATTATGGCGGCAAGGAAGGGGAGCTTAAGGGCGCCTCCGCCCAGCTTGTAGCCCGGGGGGCGGTGAAGGAGGCTCTGGGAGTGGATCTTAACGGGGCGCCCAGACGCGCCGCCGCTCTTTCCGGCGTTGATTTCTTGAAGCCTACCTACGGCACGGTCTCCCGTTATGGCGTGATTTCCTGCGCGGCCTCCGGCGAGCAGATGGGCGTATATGCCGGGACGGTGGAGGGCGTCAAAGAGATTATGGACGTGATTGCGGGAAAGGATGAAAAGGACGGCACCAGTCTGAGAGAGGAACGCTATGACTACAGTACGGACCTTTCCGCCGGCGGCAGGAGGGTCTGCATGGTGAAGGAGCTTCTTGACCGGGCAGACGAGGAGGTTCGAAGGGGTGTGGAGGCATATGCGCAGAAGCTTTGCCGAAGCGGAGCGGAGGTGGAAGAAATTTCCTGTGATTTTTTTGATTCTGCCAATACCGCATGGCAGATCCTTATGACTGCAGAAACCTGCAACAATATTTCCCGTTATGACGGCGTCAAGTTTGGCTACCGTGCGGCGGAATACAAAAATATTGACGAGTTATATGTAAATACAAGAACCGAAGGCTTTAACTTCCTCACGAAAGCCGTGATTCTCTATGGCTCCGATGTGCTGTCTAAAAACCGTTACGAGGACTGCTATGGGAAGTCCCTCAAAATCCGACGCATCGTGGCGGAGAAATTTGAGGAGCTGATGAAAAAGTACGATGCGGTCCTTACGCCGGTATGCGGCAAAGCCGCATATAGGTCTTATGAGATCCGGGACGCATTTGAAACCGTCTTCAAGGAATCGGTATTTACTGCCGTCCCGAATCTGATCGGAATTCCCGCGCTTGTAAGCGGCGGCGTTCAGCTTATGGGGAAGACGCTGAACGAGAGCGTGCTGTTAAGTCTTGCGGGAAGTGTGGAAAGGGCAGGTGAATGACTATGAAATATGAAATGGCTGTTGGTCTTGAAACCCATGTAGAGCTGAGTACCAAATCGAAGATCTTCTGCTCCTGCGGCGGGCATTCGGAGGCCGGGGAGCCCAATGACTGCGTATGCCCTGCCTGCTGCGGCATGCCGGGCATGCTGCCGGTCATGAATAAGCGCGTGGTAGAGCTTGCGGTTACGGCGGGGCTTATGCTGAATTGTGAAATCAGCAGATACACCACCTTTGATAAGAAGAATTATTATTATCCGGATCTTCCCTGTTCGTATCAGATTACGCAGCTGAACCATCCGATCTGCACCAATGGATGCGTGACTCTTAAGTCTCCTTCCGGTGAAAGAGAGATTCATATTAAACAGATCCATATGGAAGAGGACGCGGGGAAGCTGGTTCATGTGGGAAAGGCCTCGTATATCGATTTCAACCGCACAAGCGTGCCTCTGATCGAGATTGTCACACAGCCGGATTTCCGCAGCGCAGAGGAGGTCCTGGCGTACCTGAATAAGCTGAAAACCATGTTCCGTTCCGGCGGGATCTCCGAATGCGAGGAGGGGGCCATGCGCTGTGACGTGAATATTTCTGTCCGCCCGGAAGGCAGCACAGAGCTTGGCGTGCGCACGGAGATTAAAAACATGGCTTCCTTTGAGTCCATTGAAAGGGCTATCCGTTATGAGGTCCAGCGTCATATCGATGCCATAGAATTTGAGACGGAAGAATTAGTGCAGGAGACCAGGCGTTTTGACGAGACAAGCGGAAAAACCTTTGCCATGCGCAATAAGGAAACGGAAGCGGACTACCGTTATTTTCCGGATGCAAACCTGATGCCGATTATCATTGATGATGAATGGCTGGAGGAGATAAAGGCGGCAAAGCCGGCGGCCATTGATGAAAAGGCAGACCTTTATCGGGAGGCGGGCATTTCCGAGAAGGAGATCGATATGCTGATTCACAATCATAACGTGAGTGAGCTGCTGGACGGAGTTGTGGGCCTTGGGTGCGGCGCGAAAAATTCGGCCGGCTGGATCCTCACGGACTGTGCGGGAATTCTCCGTAAAAACGGGAAATTGCTGGGTGAGCTGGAGATTGGCAAAGAGGATCTGGCCGCCATCATCAAAATGGTTGATGATGGCAGGGTCAACAGGATGAGCGGCAGAAAAATCCTTGCGGCCGTCATTGAAACGGGCGCGGATCCCGACGCTTACTGCAGAGAAAACGGGCTTGACGCCAGGGCTGACACCTCCGAGGTAGAACGCGTGATTGATACCGTGCTGGTCGAAAACGGGAAGGCGGTCGAAGACTACAGGAACGGGAAGGTGAAAGCCAAACAGGCGTTGTTCGGCGCCTGTATGCGGGCTTTGAAGAATACCGCAGACACGGCTGTGATCAGGGAGCTTCTGGATGATAAGCTGAGCAGGCTGGAGCAGAAGTAGGGGCGGCGGCAGCTGTGGCATAATTTCACATGGAACAGTTTAAATGCGGGGAAGCTTGCCGATTCTTAAGATTCCCCGCATTTTTCTTTTTTACTGATTTACAGTTTTCTCCCTGCATTCTATCAAATGTATAAGCAGCGGCAGGTAAATACGGATACCGCACGGCTGGCAGATATCCTCTGCTGTGACATCCTATGCCGCATCAAAGGGCGGCGGCGGATATGCCGCCAGATATGAAAATGGCGAGATTATCTGTTCGGCCAGAGTCGGAATCAGCTTTGGCATGACAGGCGGAGGCTCAGAAGCAGAGAGCGGCAGCGGCACTGTCCGCTTTGACGCCGACTTTGCCGTATCGGTATTGCTGCTGATCCTTCCCGCAGTGCTCATCGTGTGCATCCTGTTCTCTGCTGCAGCTACTTATTTTTATACGAAGTCCATTGTGAAGCCGATCCAGGACATTACCGCAGCAACCGTCAAAATGCAGACGCTTTCCCAGGATGCTTTGTGCCCCGTAAACAGAAGTGACGAAATTGGCGTGTTATCTCAAAATACAACGAGATGTACCAAAAGCTGCTTTCAACTATTTCTGATTTGGAACGGCAGATTCAGATGGTCAGCCAATCCGGCTGATAAAAAAGGCTCTTTCCAATGTACTTTCCCATGCTGTTAAGTATACAGAGGCCGGCAGGTCTGTCCGGATATATATGAAAGACCGGACGGTGATCGTGGATAATGAATGTCAGCCGCTGGCTGACGAGATGCTTGCGCATATCGGAGAATCTTTCTGTCATGCGGCCGGAATGCCGAATGAAAACGACGGCAGCACAGGATTAGGGCTATATCTCACAAAACGGATTCTTGATGCCTGACAGCTTCCTTACTCCTTTGCACCTTATGAAAGCGGAATGCGTTTTGTCCTGGATTTCAGGGAAGAATAATTTTGGAAAAAGCCTTGTATCTCCATACGGACTCCATTTTGCTTCTGTATTCTGTCAGATAAGCAATTGCGAAGCTCGAAATAAGACTTGCAGGAATTTGTTCGATATTCGCAGTTATGCGCCATGAGCCCATGCAGATGCTTGCGGAAAGGAATTAGGTGAAGACGATGAGCATTTAACATTAGAAAATATCACGCTCTCCGTTTTTGGAGAAACTGCTTGCATATTGGCGGCAGATATGGTACAATAATTTTCGGTTTGAAAGCCGTCCTGTCATGTCCTTCTACGATGCTTTCTGGTTTTTGGGCAGGAGATCGGGAAACGGCTGAAAATATGAAATGCCGGTGTGATGGAATTGGCAGACGTGACGGACTCAAAATCCGTTGGGCTAATCACCCGTGTGGGTTCGAGTCCCACCACCGGCACCAGAACTTAACAGCTCGCAGACCCTTGATATATCGGGGTTGCGGGCTTTTTTATGTTGCAGTAAAGATACCCCCTGCTATGCAGGGGGAGGGAAGATCTTTAGATAAAAGCAGCTCCTGTGCCAGAATGAATGAGGAGTGAACAAAAATACTATTTTGAAGGGTCTGTAAATACAGACTAAATACTTGCATTTTCGTTCTTTGAGTACTATAATATACTGAACAAGTCTGTTCGGAGGAACAAAATGAAGGTATTATATAATAGGCTTTGGAAACTGCTTATAGATAAGGGTATGAAAAAAGTCAATTAAGAGCGGCGATTGGTGCAAGTAAAAGCACTTTTGCTAAACTTGGAAAAAACGAAAATGTCACACTTCCTGTTTTACTTAATATATGCGAATATCTCAATTGCGATTTTGGAGACATTATGGAAGCTGTGCCGGAAGATAAGGAGCCGCATAATGAGTGAAAGAATCTTAATCGTAGATGATGAGAAAGAAATTGTTGATTTGATAGAGGTCTATCTTAAAAATGACGGATATAGCGTAAAGAAGTTTTACAACGGAGCTGAAGCATTGACATTTGCACAGTCGAATGAAGTGGATTTAGCAATACTCGATGTCATGCATGCCTGATATGGACGGATTTCATATCTGCCAAAAGATCAGAGAAAGCCATACATATCCTATCATTATGCTGACTGCAAAAGACGAAGAGACGGATAAAATCACAGGCTTAACGCTGGGGGCGGATGATTATATAACAAAACCATTCAAACCGCTTGAATTACTTGCACGGGTTAAATCCCAGCTGCGCAGATATAAAAAGTATAATTCCCCACAATCCGAGGAAAAAGAAAAGAGCATTATTGAGCATTCCGGTTTGATAATGAATATTAAAACGCATCAATGCACTTTAAACGAAAAAGCGGTGATATTAACCCCAACGGAATTTTCGATCCTGCGTATTCTTTTAGAAAATAAAGGAGATGTGGTCAGCGCTGAAGAGCTTTTCCATAGTATTCAAACGAAAAATAGTGCTGCGTTTTTTAATTACAGCATTTACAGCTGCAGGTGTTGTCGTTCTTTTTTAGTTTGGTATGAGCGTGTCGGTGATTGGATTGTATCGGTTCTTCAATATTTTGGAATGACAAAACATGAAGCATTTGAGTTTTATCATATTTCGCTTCGTCAAAACAGATCGGTCTTTTTTGCGATTGCGATTATACTGATTTTTATGATATTGCTTCGTTATCTCTTTGTGTGGATCGTCCGTTATTTCAATCATATTAACGATGGCATTGACAAGCTGCTGATTGACGACAATCAACCGCTTCATCTTCTGCCTGAAATGGAACCGATGGAAAAAAAGCTTAATACAGTTAAGCAGACGTTATGGCAGCGCAAACAAGATTCACTTCTTGCGGAGCAGCGAAAAAATGAAGTAGTCATGTATTTGGCTCACGATATCCGAACGCCTCTTACATCTGTTATCGGATACTTAAATCTTCTGGAGGAAGATCCCGAAATGCCAATAGAGCAGCGGGCAAAATATGTGCATATAACATTGGATAAAGCTTGCCGTTTAGAGGAAATGATCAATGAGTTTTTCGAGATTACCCGCTATAATTCAGGGCAGATCACGCTGTCCAAGTCTGATATTGATTTATATTATATGCTTGTGCAATTAACGGACGAGCTATCGCCCAGCTTTGCAGTCCGAGGAAATTCTGTTGAGTTAAATATGGATGAAGATTTAACTATCTATGCGGACGCTGATAGAATTGCACGAGTATTCAGTAATATTTTGAGAAATGCAGCCGCATACAGCTATCCCCAAACTCCCATTGTAATATCGGCTGAAAAAACAGACAAGCACATAACGGTATTTTTTCAAAATAAGGGCAAAACAATCCCGGAAAATGACAAAAGACATCTGTTTGATAAATTTTATCGCTCGGATAAAGCACGAGGCTCGGATAAAGGCGGAACGGGATTAGGTCTGGCGATTGCAAGAGAGATTGTGCTTTTACACGGAGGTCAAATCAATGTTATCAGCAAAAATGATACAGTCATCTTTGGCGTAAGGCTTCCTGCAACAGATCAGGAAAACATCAATGTCATATTAGGATTTTATTAGGAAATAATCAAATTCATATTAAAAACACAAGTGCTTCTGTTCGGTATAATTATAACTGAACAGAAGCACTTGTGCTTTTTGAAAGGAGAATCAAATATGGAATACAGAAATGTTCAACACAATTGCAGACGCAATAAACAGCGCAAATATACCTTGATAAGCAGCGCATTGATCGTAATCTTATTATTCAGTGTGCTTCTTTTATGGAATTACGGAAAAGAGGCCGGGGATAAGAATATTGACAAACCGCCTATAACAAATACCAAAAGCAATAGGGTAAAAAATGAAACGGATTCCAACGACACGCAAAGTCCTGAAGACGAAACAGATTGGAATCTGATATTGGTGAACAGGGAAAATGCTGTTCCCGCCAATTATAAAGCAGATTTGGTTGAAGTTTCCGGCGGAGAGAAAGTTGACAGACGGATTTATGAGCCGTTGATGGAAATGTTGGAGGCTGCGAAAGAGGGAAATTGGGATCAGCTCCCTATGGTAGTATCCGGCTACCGAACACAAACAACACAGCAGAAGCTATATGATGACAAAATTGCAAAATATAAAAAAGAAGGATATTCCGAAAGTGAAGCCATAGAACAGGCAAAGCAATGGGTGGCTGTCCCCGGTTACAGTGAACATCAGCTTGGTTTAGCGGTAGATATTAACGGGGCAACCTATGATGTTTATTTTTGGCTGCAAGAAAACAGCTATAAATATGGTTTTATTTTCCGCTATCCTGCTGGAAAGACTGATATTACAGGTACAGCCGAAGAAGTTTGGCATTACCGCTATGTCGGCGTTGAAGCCGCAACAGAAATATATGAAAGAGGAATTTGCCTTGAAGAATATTTGGATGAAAAGCAATGAAAGGAAACGGCTTACGCAGATATTCCCATTTCTACTTCTGCGCCGGAGGAACCTTCGTATCCA
>CATJIW010000076.1 GCA_949740745.1 uncultured Lachnospiraceae bacterium
CACGTATTTTTTATCCGGCATGGGCCGGACCCAGCTTTCCTCCTTTGCGTCGTCCCAGGGATACCAGTACATTTCATAGCTGCTGAGGGCCGTCCTGGTGGCCATAGGCAGGCACACCCAGTAAGGCTCCACATCCTCCTCGATCCGCTCAAAGGTCCGTTCCACATATTCCGTCGTTACCGTATACTGGGCCTCAAAATCCTGATGAAAGACTCCGATCTTCCTTCCCGGATAATACTTCTTCTGAAAATCCAGCGCCAGGTTCAAAAGCACGCCGCTGTCCTTCCCTCCGGAAAAAGAAACATAAATATTCTCAAATTCCTCAAATATAAACCTCAATCGCTCCTGCAGGGCCTCGTACACATCCTGTTCCAAATATTCTCGTCTCATATGAATTCACCTACATCAGCCAGAACTGCCAAATTATGGAAATACATTATAGACTAATTTAACACAAAAAGCGTCTAAGTTCAACCAAATGAGACAATTTATACCGCACTGCCAAAAAGATTTACAGGTCGTCTATCGTTTTTTCCAAAAAAGGATACGGGGGATCCAATAACATTAACTTAAACGCAACTCTCTTACTTAATGTTCTCATTTAAATCAAACTATCATTACAATCAACCTCACACTCTCTTCCAAATTTTTATTGTTGCCAGAAGCACGAAAGTAAATCTATTCTTGATCCACACACTACTTTATCGGCATTAAACAAATATCACTACACAAAGTACGCCTTCGGTGTAACGCTCGACACGTCAAAAACTCAAAATGATACATGTAATGCATCGGTAATTTTAACGTGATTCACAAATGTCTTTTATGATATAAAAAAATAGTCCATTTCCGTAACTTCATAAATCTAAAATGTGTATATATGGTAAAAGGCAGAATAAAAGAAAGAAAAAGAAAGTGAGGTTTCCTATGAAAAAACAAAAAAAACTTTATGGTATAATATTTTCCATAATAATATTGTCCTCCACCTGCATCACACCATTTGCAAAAAATGATATACACTCAGACATCAATAGTCCGGAAAATATCATTTGGCAATATACGATATATGATGACGAAACTTGTCAAAATATGGTAACCTCCGGTACCATTCCTCCTGCGTCTACACGTCTTAGCTGGAGTGGAATCACTCTAAAAAATGGGCAAACGGCAGAATTTACCCCCTAGTCATAATGCTAAAGGACTGTACGCTGATTCAGGTACGATAATGACATTCCGATGGAGTTTGAATCGCTCTGCAACTTACAGGGTCCAAGTCCGGGGCTACGTTTTTGCAAACAAATACGTCACAACCCGTACTAACTCATCCGGTTTTTCAGCCAGATGGACAGCACCCAATCCTGATTATTATAGAGGACTCCTTACCAATCAATCCTCTGATCCTATAACTGTTACATCTTTCAGTATAGATTTCTAAACAAATTTTATTCTGCCTTTTTACATCAGCCAAAAAGGAGGCTCCCTTGGACGATGAAAAACTGATTTCCGCCCTGAAACGCCGAAAAAAATACGCTCTGCAAAGCTGCATCTCCAAATACCAGAAAAATGTTGCTCTCACCGTAGAGGCCGCCGCCGGAACACTGCTCAGCCGGGAAGATAAGGAAGAAATCGTTGCCGACGTGTTTATTGCGCTTTGGCAGTCTGCCGAACAAATCAACGATCAGACATATCTGTCCATCAAGCCGTATCTGTGCAGAATTGCCCGCAACAAGACCAGAAACGCTCTTCGCAGGCAGGGGGCCCGGCGCAGTCTCTCCCTCCCCCTGGAGGAGGATCTTATTGTAAGCACCGGCGAAGAGCTAAGCGAGGGCCTGATCCGGCAGGAGCTGCAGGACACCCTGAAGGAACTGATCCTGTCCCTGGATCAGGAATCGCAAAGCTGTTTTATCAAATATTATTATTACCAGCTTCCCATACGAATGATCGCCGAAGAAACCGGCATTTCTGAGCCGGCCGTAAAGGTGAAACTGTTCCGCAGCAGAAAAAGAATGCGGAAGCTGCTGGAGGAAAGGGGAATTTTCTGTGAAAACTACAAAGATATCCTTCTATGAATTGATGGAAGAAATGGACGAAGATTTCTGGAGCGCCGTCTCTTCAAAAACAGCCTCTGCCGGATATGGCATTCGCATCCGGGAAACGGCTCCTGCCCCTGTGCGGAAGTTCTGCATCCGGAAAAAAGTCCGCAGCGCTCTTTTTCCCGCCCGAAATCGGAAAATGCGGGCTTACCGCCTGGCCGGCCTTTTTCTGGCCCTCGCCATGGTCTCCTCCGTCACGGTCTATTCCTTATCAAAGATGACGGCAAAAAACGCACGGATCGACGATTCCAACCGGCACCAGATCGGAAAGGAAACCTGTTCTGACACCTATTATATCTACGAAAACGGAGCTTATTATGACAACCATGGAGCCGTCGTAGACATGGAAGCCCTGTGCCTGGCCGAAAATTTCGATCCCTCCCGAAGCAGGATTGTCAAAAACATGGACGACCTGGCCCCGCTTTCGTCCCCCGTGTCAGAATTTCCCGTAAGGCCGGCAGACAGCGCCACTTATGACTGCCCTGAAATCCTGCTGGTAAACGCATCTCCCGCCGTTCTCACAAAGCCGGACGGCTCCGGATGGATCCTGAAGCCCGGAGATTCCTTCTCCTTTGCCTTTGAAACATATCCTTCCGAAACCGTCTCCGGTCAAAAGCTGCATATCGGCTTTGTAAAAAATGGCGTTTTATACCGGGGCGAGACCTTTTCCGCTGCCGCAGGCGCCTGCGAATACACGGCAGAGGAAGAAGGGGAATATTACCCGTACGTCGTAAATTTAAGCAGTGATCCCCTGGCCTTAAAAAAAGGCGCCCTCTCTGTCCGCTGAGTTTATTTCTCTTTCCGGCCTATTCTTCGGATCCGCGCCTCTTCCCGGACCTCTTCCTCTGCAGGAATACGATCCCTCCAAGCACGGCCACGCTTACGGCCGCTGCCAGCACATAGGGAAGCACCCTGGTCTTATCCCCGGTATCTGTGCTGTCCGTCGTCTTTAAAGGAGGCTTCACGGCAGTCCCTCCGCCATTCTGGCTTCCGCCGGAGGGCGGTCGGTTATCCCCGGCCGCCGTATTTTTCTCCACCAGGGAGCCGATTGCGTTTTCCACCAAAAGGACCGCTTCGTCGATCTCCTCCTGAGTCGCATCCGCTTTATCCAGAACGGCCTGCGCCGCTTTCATGGCCTCCGCCAGAATCCGGTAGCTCTCCGGCGTATAATCGGCCTCCTTGTACTCCGCCGCCTTTTTGAGGATCTCCTCAAGCCTGGAACGGTCCACCGTCAGGCCCGCGTCCTGGTCAACCAGCGGCACATCCTCCGCCAGGGCCTGGACGGTAACATTCTCGATCGCCATGCCGCCTCCGGAAAGCTTCAGAGAGTTTTCCACCACGTTGATGCTGGCCATACCGCCTTCCACCGTTGCGTTTCCAAGGGTCAGGGCCGCCGAGTCCTCCGCAAATAGAGGAGTCTCCCCGGCCACGTACAGATTCAGGATCCCTGTGTCCGGATGATAGCGGAACTCCGCCACCCGCCCCCTGCTCAGGCCCTCGTCAAAGGCAAAGGAAACCGCAAGACCCTCCATCTGCCCCGAGGTAACCTTAAGCCCAAGCTCCAGGGAAGTGGCGCCCTTCCTTGCTCCCTCGTCCCCTTCCAGGACAATGGACACCAGAGCCTTTCCCTGCCCTTCTTTAAATTCCACCGCCCCCTTTGCCGCAAGACTGACAAGCGGCAGGGCCTGGGCGCATATAAGCACTGCCAGGGCGGCGGCGGCCGCTTTCGCCGCCCGCCCCCTGATCTCACGCAATATCCGTAAATAACCTTTCATCTCTTACTCCTTTGCCGCCTTAGTTTCCGCCGGTCGTTCCGCCGCCGAGCGTGATGTCCGGCAGGTTTTCCAATCCCGGATAATTCTCAAAGAAGGAATCGCTGACCATTCTCTGTCCCTCATTGGTCTGGGCGTCGTCTACCCGGTAGAGCTCTGCCCGCACCTTCGTGACGCCGGAAAGTCCGCCGGTATCTTCCGGTTCCACCCAGTAGATCCAGGTTCCGTCCGATACGTCCTCAAGCTTATCCTGATCTGTCTCAGGCGCCATGATGGTCTGATATGCCCTCAGGCTCCCGTCCGCATCCGTGCCGCCGACGATGCTGCCATTCTGATCATAGAGGAGCACCACATTGTAGGCGGGATTTCCCTTGTAAGTCCCTGTAAAGATCACGGAACCTGCCGGGATCACGTCCTCAGCCTGATCGCCGTACTTAAAGTCCGCCTTCAGCTTCCCGACCGCCGGCGTGCTGTCGCCCGTTCTGTAGAAGTCCACGTTGTCCCCGGTGACTCCCAGCACGTCAAGCTCGCTGATGGAAATCTCCGCTCCGCTCTGGCTCCGGATAGAAAGCTTCAGGGCCGAAGCGTCATAATAGGCCACGTTCCCTTCTCTTGCAAAGTAGACCGTTTCCGTCCGACCGCCTCCGAAGGTCCCGGCCGCCGCCTCGATCCACCGGCCGTCCGCACCCATTACCGACACGCTGTAATCGGTAATGGCCGTTCCCGTAGTCACGGTATACTGAATGCCGGCAATCGTCAGAGTCTTATGGAAGTCCACGACAACCTCCGCGCCTGCCCCGACCTTTCCCGTATACGTCGTAGCCGGATCGTTATCCGCCGCCTTCATGATCGGCGCTTCCTCCGCAGGGCCGCAGGTATCTTCCTTATCCTCTGCAGCTCCGGGATCTGCCTCCGCTCCATTCACAGCGGTCAGGCCGTTGGTGGTAAGCGTCCAGCCGTCCTTCTCGATATTTCCCTGATGCTCGATCTTCAAAGGCTCCAGCGCCTTCACCGCCGAGCGGTTCAGATACTTGTCGACCAGCGTCACCTCATAGGTCACAACCCGGTTATTCATGGTGGTGACGGAATCCTGGAAGCTGCCGCCCGTGGCAAAGCCCACCAGGGATTTCTCCGTCCTGCCGCCGGAAATCACGCACCGCACGATCTCATAGCCCAGAATATCGCCGGCCGGAACGGAAGAATCCGCCTCTAAAGTCAGGTTCACCTGGTTGGCCTTCGTCCCGTCAATCTCCGCCTTCGTTCCGCCGCCCACTGCCTGCGTCGTGCCGGAAGGATCCAGGCTGCTCGTTCCTCCCTGGAGCCGGTACACGCGGGCCTCGTCATTCACGTAGTAAATGGCCCTGGTCTCCTTTGCAAACTGCCCCGCATAAGCGATGGTGTCGTCGTTGGGCGTCATGCCCCACCGCTCAAAGAATTCCAGAATATCCTTCTCTGCCGCCGCACAGGAAAGCCGCATCAGATCCTGATCCCGGTCGCCCGACAGACTGAGGGCCACGCCCTTCGGCGCAGGAGCCTTCTTTCCGCCTCTGGCGTAAGAATCCACCCTGGCAAAGAACAGGTTCTTAAACTGATCCGCCGGATCCGCATAGGTTTTAAAGTTGTAGCCCTGATCGTAGGCCAGATGGAGCTGCCAGTACATACCCAGCTGCGTAAACACATTGGAGGCCCGCCCCTTCGTCTCCGAGGTCACCTTTTCATATACGTTCTCGTACTGGAAGCGGACACTGTCATTGGTGTCCTTCGCCTGGGCCAGCACCGCAAAATAGTTGTTGGTGATCTCCGCAACGGCGTAAGTCCCCTGATTGATGCAGTGGCCGATCTCATGGGCGATGCCCCATCCGAAATAGCTGCCGCTTACATATTTCCCGTCTGCATCCGCCTGGAGGGAGCCGCAGCTTACCATGCCCTTCGTCTCGTTCCACTCGATGCCGATGTGGTTGCCGGAGGCGTACATAAAGGCCCCCGCAAACATCCGCTGATACCGAATGTTCAAATGTCTGGACGGATAGCAGTTCTTGGCGTCCTTGACGACATTGTTGTTTTCCACCTTAGTCGCCGCCTCGTTGAGTCCTTTATGCTGATAGAACAGATCCATCATCGACTCCATGGCGCCCACGGAGGTCAGAAGCCTTGCCGCCCGGTCAGATACGTTCCCGGTTCCCACTCCGGCAGCGATCTGAGACGCCGGGAGGGAGAACAGCATGGTATCCGACAGGATGTCGGAGGCTCCCAGGATGCAGTTTGCAGGCTGATAGTCATATTGGACCGCCTGGTTCCCGGAATTCTTATGGAGCGTCCCGTGAGCTGTCTCCATATTCTGCACATAGGCATCCAAAGCCGTCACATAGGCCTCTGCCCGCTTCTGCCGCTCTGCGCCATCCTCCACCTGATACAGGTCAAGGACAGGAACCTCTGCGCCTCCGCTGACCCGCACCGCATACCGGTCATTCGCATTGCTTCCCGTATACTGGACATACAGGGCACCGCCGGACTCCGCGTCCACGGACCAGAGCTTCGGAACCGTAACGTCGTTCCTCCCGATCTTCAGGTTCGCCACATGGCGGAACATGGAGCCGGACTCCGCATGGTACTGGGTAGCCACAAGCTGCACATTGGTGGAGTCTCCTGTTTTTTTCGAAGGATGCCCCACATAAACCGTGATCTCTTCCCCGGCCGCCGCCGTCACTCCAAGCGGCTGCCATGCATTTAAGCCGCCGAAGCCGAGAGAGGCATCACTGGTGGTGATCGTGCTGTGTACCGAAACAGGCTCCGACAGCCTGGAATTTAAAATATCCTCCGCCGTCTTTAACTCCCGCTCCAGCGCCTCCCTGTCCGGATGATACTCCCCGCAGTCCGGATCCGGCGTATTAATCCTGGCCCGAAGGTCGTCGATCGTCTTCTGGTTCACGTCATCCCTGAGGACCGTATGCAGATCGTCCGTGTAAAGGGCAAAAATATCGTCCTCCAGCGAATTATAATGATAGAAATAAATCTCCGAAACCGTAACGCTCCCTTTGGCCACTGACCTGGCAAGGCCGATCTGGATCCGCTTTGCCGTTACCGCCTGCGGAAGCCGGATCCGGTAATAAACCCGGTTTTCGGCATCCGTTTTCCTCTGGACCTGGCAGCTTGCCTCCGAAGCCGTCCCGTTCCCGTCCCACCAGCGGACCCTTGCATAGCCGTAGCCTGGCGCCTGGACCGCCGGCTCCTGGAACGCGAAATACTGGATCTTGTACTCCTGGTCAAACTCATAGAACAGGCCGTGGTTTCCACCCATGGCATTAAAGCCGCCGGTATCCCAGGTCCCGCAGGAATAATAGGAACCAGGATTCTTATCCACCGTACCCCAGGCCGTGCCTGCAGCCGTGTCCAGAGGACTCTCCTGCATGCCCCCCTGTTTGATAGAAGCGGCGGCGATGTGGGCGCCGGCCTCCCCGTCCTTCCCGGTGTTTAACAGGCCGAATCTGGGCATGACGGCCGGATCCGGATCCTCCGTCGTCGCCGTGGCCGTAAGAGAGGGTCCGCTCTCCCCGAACTCATTGACCCCAGTCACGTAAAGCTCATACTTCGTCTTGTTCTCCAGGTCGGAGATCGTCGCCCGGTTCCCCTCGATCTCTTTGATCACTTCATAAACATCCGTGCCGGAAACCCGGTAATAGAGATTGTAGGAATCCGTATCCTCCATGTCCTTCCAGGACACGTCGATGCTCTTATATTTTCCCACGGCGCTCACTCCGTCCGGGGCGTCCGGCTTTCCTCCCGGCTTCGGGACCACCGTCACCGGAGAGCCGTAGCCACTTCTCCAGGAGCCGTTTACGGCCTGAACCTTCACCGTGTATTCCCGGCCGTTTTCCAGCTTATCCTCCTGGAACGAAGAGACCGTCACGCTGTTTCCCTGTACGAACCGGCTCTCTTCTTCTCCCCCGCTCTCGACCAGCACCTCATAGCCCGTCACATTGATGCAGGGAGACCAGGAGGCCGTAAAGGATTTGTTCCCCGCCCTGGCAGAAAGTTCCTGCGGCACATCCATCCTGGGCTCCGGGATCCGCTTTTCCATGTCGTTTACAAATTCCACCCTGGAGATCTCCGCCAGGTTATTGTTGTTCTTCATCCCCGTGATAGTAATGGTCACCCTCTTCACCGCAATCTGGGAGCCCAGGTTGATGCAGATGGTCCCGCTTCCATCCCGGCTCACCTGCACGCTCTCTCTGGCAAGAAGGAAGTCCACCCCATCCGCCACGGGCACGGAAAAACTCTGCTCCGTCCCGTCCTCCGCCTTGTAGTCCACGGCAACCTCCATCTGGCTGATGGGATTTTCCTTCGTATCTCCGATCAGGATCCCCTCCACGGGAAACTCGCCCTTCTCGGAAAACTCAAACTCCATGGAAACGGGACTGCCTGCGGAAATCGGGCCTCCCCCCGCCAGGGTCACCGACTCCTCCCCTGTAAGCAGGGCAGAGAGATTCCCCGTAAGCTTCGTTCCCGCCTTGCACCTCGCCGTGATGGCCGAGGCCGGAACCAGCATGGTGTCCCCATAGCTGTCCGTTCCGCCTTCGGGCAGATAACATTTTGCAAACAGCTCCAGATCGGTCAGATCAACGTTTCCGTCCCGGTTTAAATCCGCCATCAGGCCGTCCGGCACATTTTGGCCGGATTTGACCGCATCCACCGCATCCACAAGGGCCGTCTGATCCTTTGTGCCGGTCAGCCCGTCTCCGTCCACGTCTCCCAGAAGCAGAGCGCCGGGATGAAGCTTCGTCCCATAATCATACCCGTTTATGTAACCGGTATAAAACTCCAGTACACTGGCCCAGCCCTGCACGGCGATCTCCTGCTCGTGAACGGCAAAGCCGGGAGCCTCGATCCGAAGCGTGTAGCTCCCCTCCGAAAGCCCCTCAAACACTGCCGACGCTTCCTGCAGGCTCCCGTCCCCCAAAGATTCCGAAAGCTCTGCCTTCTTTTGAAGCTCCTGTCCGTCCGCTCCCTTTAGAGAAACGGTAAACTCCACCGGGCCGCTTAAAATCAGGCCCTCGCGGATGTCCACGCGGACCTGGCCGCTCTCCTTCGGGTCATACGGGGCCGCTTTCTGGCTTCCCTCAGCCGCGGCTTCCGTCCCCGGCTCCTGCGTTTCTGTCAGAGCATCCGTTTCTTCCGTTTCCGTCGGAACGCCTTCCTCCTCCGGCTCTTTCGTTTCCTCCGGAGCCTCTTTTGTCTCCTCCGGAATGTCTTCCGTCTCCTTTGTCTCCGGCGGAGTCCCCTCCTCCGTTGTCTCCGGCGAAGTCCCTTCCGTCTCCGGAGCCTCGGTTTCCTTCGACTCCGTTTCCAATACGGAACTCCTGGAGCTTTCCTGTCCGGCCTCCGCCCCATATGCCTGCATGCAGGGCAGAACCATAAGAACTACGGAAAGCAGACATGCCAAAACCCGCTTCATACCTTCAATCCTCCTGTTTTATTCTTCCGGTACAGGTAAAATCCTGCTATAAAACCGGTAAAATTTAGTAAATCTGCCGCCCCAAAAATGGGTAAGTATGTAAATTGTACTATCTGAGGAAAGGTTTGTCAATCGAACAAAAGAAACAGATTTCAGGTTTTCTCCGTGAATAAAACGGAAACCCATATTCTGTATATCGGTCTCCGTTTCTTCCTATATATAGTAATAAATATGATGAGAAAATGTTCCTGTACCATCAGGCAGCACAGAGGCGGAAGTCTTTTCCGGCCGGATCAGTTCCCGGGGCTTTTTACCAAATGCTCCGGTTCCTCTCCGTTCAGCACACGGACGATGTCTTTCGCCGCCGTCATGCTGACCCTCTGATAGGATTCTGCAGTTTCGGCTCCTGTATGGGGCGTCAGAACAAGGTTTTCGCAGTTCAGGATTTTTGCGTCCGCCGGAAGCGGTTCCACTTCGAAGGCGTCAAGGCCGGCTCCGGCAAGCTTTCCGGAAAGCAGGGCATCGGCCAGTGCGTCCAGATCGATCAGCGCTCCCCTCGCGCAGTTGATGAGGCAGGCTCCGTCTTTCATGGAAGCAATCGTTTCCCCATTAAACATATGATAAGTTTCAGCAGTCGCCGGGATGTGGATACTGACGATATCACTCGCCACGACCACCTCCTCCCAGGTCGTAAGCGTAACGCCAAGCTCCTTCGCCGCTTCCGCATCCGGATACAGGTCATAAGCGATGACCTGACAGTCAAACCCTGTCAGCATCTTTGCGACCAGCTTCGCGATCGCGCCGAAGCCAAGAAGACCCACCGTCTTCCCTTTGATCTCACTTCCGATTAAACGGGGCCACCTGCCTTCCGTCATGGCCTTGTGGAGGGATGTGACCCGACGGAACAGGTCGATAATCATGCCTATGGTAAGCTCCGCAACCGCATTGGAATTCTGTCCTGGTGCATTGACGGCCTTTACCCCGTATTTCGTGCACAGGTCAAGATCGATATTGTCAACTCCGACGCCGAATTTCGCAATGACCTTGAGGCCCGGCAGCAATCTGAATTTTTTTTCGTCATGATAATCGTCAAGCCCGATCAGGGCTCCGACGATCTCGCCAAGGTCGCTCCGGGCCCGCAGTTCTTCCGTCGTACAGTCCGGAAACTCCTTCTTCGGATCAAAAATGATCTCATAGCCGCTCTCTTCCAGATAGTTCCACGCTTCCCGGCACAGAGTGTCAAAATGAGAAGCAGAAACAAGGATCTTTTTCATGGTGTCTAACCCTCCTTTCGATATGTCTCCGTACCCGCCTTTATGCGCCAGCTCATAGAACAATCCTGCGCCGCAAATTTTCCCCCGCTGATCTGAATGTCACATCCGGAAATATATCCCGCACATTCAGAAGAAAGGAACACGATCGGTTTGGCGAGATCCTCCGGGACCCCGATCCTTCCAAGCGAGATATCTTTTGTAAATTCTTCCCGATAGGCATCGATAAAATCAGCGCTGATCTCCGTCTGGATCATGCCGGGAATGTAGCCGACCACGCGGATCCCCCAGGGCGCCAGGGCAGCCGCCGTGCTCCTGGTCATGCTCGATACGGCCGCTTTCGTCGCCGCGTAGATCACGCCGTTGGCATGAGGGATCAGGGAAGCAAAGCTGGAAGCGTTCAGGATCACCCCTCCGCCGGTCTGTTTCATATAGTCCGCGGCGATCTGTGTGCCGTGAAACACGCCTTCCAGATTAACCGATACAATTTTGTCCCAATCGCTCCGGGTAAACTCGGTGAATTCCTTATCCATGGAGATTCCCGCATTGTTGACCCATATGTTAATATGCCCGAACCTTTGAAATACCTGTTTTGCAAAAGCGGCGACTCCGGCCGGATCTGACACATCGACCGATCCATAGTACAGATCATACCCGAGTCCCCTGCCTCCCGGCGCTTTTTTTCGCCGCAGGCCGTCTGATTTCAGACAGAAAAACAGGGGCAGCCGCTCCGGCAGATTATGCATCTGCTTTTGCAGCAGCCCCTGCTCAGGACTATCTATTCCCCGGCAGCCTCCAGGCTATTCGCACCTGTGCGGCCGGAAACAGGCAGGATCAATATCCGCCCTCCGCCATTTTGTCCAAGACGAACTCCCTGGCCTCCCGGATTTCCGCCACGGCTTCCTCCATGGTGTAGGTCCGCTTCGTGTCCGCCCACATCTCCACCATGAACCGCCCCGCATAGCCCAGGTCGTGAAGCTTCCGGAAAAGATCCGCGAACCGGACCGTCCCCGTCCCGAAGGGCACGCACTTAAATACCCCCGGCTTCGTCTCCTTTACGTGGATGGCCGCAGTCTCCGGAAGGCCAAGCTCCAGCTCGCTTTCCGGATCGCCGGAAAACTGCGTCAGATTGCCCAGATCCGGATAGATCTTAAAATAAGGAGACGGGATCTCCCGCAGATAATGGGAGGCCCGGAGGATGGTGCCCGCAAACGCCGTGTCCATGATCTCCATGGCAAGGATCACTCCGGCCTTAGCCGCCATCTCCACGGAATCCTTCATGCCCTGCAAAAACAGAGCCTCCGTCTCTTCGTCCGACTCCTCATAATACACGTCGTAGGTGGCAAGCTGGATGCAGCCCACCCCCAGAGCCCTGGCTAAAAGGATCCCCTTTTCCATAACCTCATAGGCCCTCTTCCTCGTCTCCGGGTTCTTGCTCCCGAAGGGAAAACGCCTGTGAGCGCTTAAGCACATGCTGGGAAAGGTAATGCCCGTCTCATCCATCAGATCCCGAAGCTCTCTGACGGTTTCCATGCCCCAGTCCAGACGGGCCAGGCGCTCGTCGGACTCATCCACGGAAATTTCAATAAAGTCAAACCCGGCCTCCTTCGCCGCCAGCATCTTCTCCTTCCATGTAAAGCTTCCCGGAAGGGCCTTCTCATAAATGCCCACCGGCGTCTTATGTAAACTGTACATCGCACTCTCCTCTAAAATTCTGTCAGATGGACGTTACTGATTCAGGTCCTCCCACACGCCGGACAGGGTGCCGATGACCTTCCGGTACATCCGGTACTTGCGCTCATAAACCTCCGCATATTCCGGACGGGGCATGACCTTCTTCGACACCTGCACCAGCTTTCCGGCCGCTTCCTCATAGCTGCCGAAAATCCCGGCGCCGACCCCCGCCGCCATGGCCGCGCCCATGATCCCCTGCTCGTCGCAGGCCACCGTCTCAACGGGAATCTGGAGCACGTCGGCAAAAATCTGCACCCACACCGGAGAATTGGCGGCGCCTCCCGCCAGGCGGATGGCCTCCGGCGTCTCCCGGTTGGCTAAAAGCCGCTTTACATGGGTAAGGTGGGAGAACACGATTCCCTCATAAACGGCCCGAAGCAGGTGCCTCCTGTCATGGAAATCCGTCAGTCCGATAAAGCTTCCCCTCGCCAGGGCGTCCTCATTGGAGCCATTCAGGAAAGGCAGGAAGATCACATTGCTGTCCCCCGGCTCAATGGATGCCGCCGCCTCGTTGGTAAAATCGTAAATGCTCTTCCCCTCCGCCTTGAGGGCCTCCTTCTTCTCCGCCAGAAGCTCATCGATGAACCACTGCATGTTTCCTGCGGAAGTGGGGCTGCTCTCCTCGATCAGAAAATAACCGGGAATGCAGAACATGGAGTTTAAGGAAACCGTCCCGTTGGTGATGGGCGCCTTAGTGATGTACTCGTTGATGCTCCAGGTGCCTGCGATCATGCACATGGGCGTCTCGTCGAAAATACCGGAGGCGATGCCGCAGGCATCCACGTCAAACATGCCGGCCATGACCGGAGTGCCGGGCTTAAGCCCCGTCTTCTCTGCCGCCTTCTCCGTCACCGCGCCGCAGATGTCGGCCGAATATTTTAAGGGCGGCAGCTTGTCATAGACCATGCCCAGCCCGAAATACTCCAAAAGCTCCCTGTCATAGGCCGCCGTCCTAAGATTCACCAGATTGGCCCCGGAAAAATTCGTATACTCCCCGTTGGCCGTCCCGGTCAGGCAGAAGCGGATGTAGTCGTTGACCGAAAACACATATTTTGTCCGCTCCAGCACCCCCTCCTCATTGTCCCTGAGCCAGGCTAAAAGGCTCACCGGCTGGCAGGCCACAATGTCCTGAAAGGTCTTCTCATAGACCTTCTTCGCCGTGCCGTCCTCCTTCCACCGCTTCACATAGCTCCAGGCCCTCGTGTCGGTGGATAGGATCCCCGGATAGGAAGGACGCCCGTCCTCCCCCACCAGATAGAGCCCCTTTCCGTGGCCGGAAAAAGAAACCCCCGCAATGTCCGAAGGATCTACGCCGCTCGTTTCCACCGCCGCCCTGACCACCTTCGCATTCTGCTCCCAGAGGGCGTCCATATCCCGCTCCGTAAAGCCGGGCTTCGGCGTCTGATTCTCAATGGGCTCCCTCGCCACCGCCGCAAGCGCTCCGTTTTCGTCCACCAGGCCCGCCTTGACAAAGGTTCCCCCGTTATCGATTCCCAAGAAATATTTCATCGCTATTCTCCATTCCTTCCGTCGGCCCGCCCGGCCCTTCCCGAGCCAGGGCTTTCTACTCCACGCTCTTCGGCTCCTCCGGGTTGTTGGGGCCGAAATGTTTAAGGATCACAATGGGCTCATACCTGCTGTGGTTTTCGACGACAATGCCCTCCTTCGCCGCCTTCTCCGACACAAAATCCTCGTCGCCGCTCTGTCCGCCGAACCGGAGCATGGTGGCCGTCTCTGCGTCAAAGACGCCGAACCTCCCATGGCCCTGGACAAAAATGCATCCGTAAGCCGCCGGATCCTGGATGGTAACCGTCTGGCCGGGATAGACCGTCAGCTCCTTGGCGCAGACATAGCCGTTGGCATAGGAGATCCACTTTTCCACATACTGCTCCGTCTCCCTATGGACCACAGGCGGACGGAAATAGGTCTTCTTATAATGAGGATCCACGTTCTTCTCCCAGTCCAGCAGGCTGAAGATATAGTCAATATCGTCCTTCTTGTCCTCCGGGCACTCCTCCACCAGCATATCCCTGGGATAGATCTCCCCGGAAACCACGTTCTCCTGAACCGAATTCACGTCAGAATTCCACTGGGGCTCATAGGTCAGCCAGGAGGCCGGTGCATGAATGACCCCTGCCGGAGTATACCAGCCGGTCCCAAGCTCCGCCCGGTAGGCCCTGGAAAGCTCCGTGATCCTGGTGTCCCCGTCGTTATAATGGCGCAGCCGCTCTTTCACGTCCTCCGGATCCGTGTCCGGGTCAAAGCCGAAATAGGTGGCGTTGCATTCCCCCGAATAATTATTGAGCTGCCTGGGGAAATAATAAGACTCCGGCTTTCCCAGCTTCCCGACCCTGGCCGCCGCCTCGAAGGTCAGATGGACATGGTGGAACAGGGGATTCTCAAAATCAAAAAACTTCGAGTACATGGGCCAGCCGCCGTAGGTATTCATCAGCTCCTCGCCGATCACCTCCGCTCCCAGCACGTCAATGGCCTCCTTAAGGGTAAACCTCTCATCCGAATCCGGCGAGACGGCCACATAGCTCATGCCCTCGTCAGGAGCCGCCAGAGGGCCGTTGTTGGCGGCAATGGTCGAAGAAAACCACCGCTCCTTGATGGACCCCCGCTCAATGCCCAGCGCATAATAATCGTCCGGATGAAGCTTCAGCCGGTGCCCCGCCTTGCCGAACCGCCTCGGCACGAAGGTCGGATACAGGCGGAACACGCCCTTCCCTTCTTCAAACGTCTTTCGGATCAACGCCTTGTCTGTTGCCATAATGCTGCCTCCTTCTTTATTTTATCGTCAGGAACTTGCGAAGCTCAAAAATTCATTGAATATTCCGGCAGTATTTCCGGAAAAAGCCCTTTGCGCCGCAGAAGCTCCCCTTTCGCAAACACCTGTTTTTGTCATAACTGCAGAAAATTCCCCGTCCTGCAAACGGGGAATCCATCCTGCGCTCTCGCATTCATTCTGAAAACATCACATCCAGAGCCTTTCCGGCCGAATTCATAGTGGAAGCCCGGATCGCCAGGTGAACCCTGAGAAGGATCTCTTTAGGCCCGCTCTCCTCCCCCTCCATCCTCTGGTGAAGGAGCTTTGCCGCCGCCTCCCCGATCTCATAGCGGGGCACGATCATCGTCGTAATCGAAGGAGACGTGACGATCGAAAGAGCCGTCCCCTCAAAGCCTACGACGGCCGTCTCCTGAGGCACCTGGATCCCATGCTCCAGGCAGGCGTTTAAAGCTCCCGCCGCCACCTGGTCGTTGACGCAGAGGACGCCGTCCACCGAAAGCCCTTCGTCAAGCAGCTCCTTCATGGAACGATACCCCTCAAGCACCGTATAATTGTTGTTTTTGACATACCTTTGCTCCAGAGTCAGGCCGTAAGCCGCAAACGCCTGTTCCACGCCCCGGGTCGCAAAGGGATAAAGAGGCGCGTCCTTGGCATTGCCCAGATAGGCGATCCGGCGCCTGCCGATCTCCAGAAGGTGTTCCGCCATGGCATAGAAGGCCGTCTCGTGGTCCGCCCGCACCACGTCCAGCTTCGGATTCATCCGGGGCGCTTCCACGAGGACCACCGGAATGCCGGTCCCACTTTTCGTAAGTCCGCTCAGAGAGTCGGCATACCGCTCATACTCCTCCCCCGCCTCATA
>CATJIW010000077.1 GCA_949740745.1 uncultured Lachnospiraceae bacterium
AATAATCCTTCAGATTCTTTATGCCGATGCCGCCTGTCGGCATAAATTTCACCCTCGTATAAGGCGCCGCCAGCGCCTTGATGGCCGCCACGCCGCCAAACTGCTCCGCCGGGAAAAATTTTACAACCCTAAGTCCCCGCTTCACCGCCTGGGCGACCTCAGTGGGAGTGATACAGCCCGGAAAGACCGGAATCTTTTTCTCCAGGCAGTAATCCACGATTTCCGGATCAAATCCGGGACTTACAATGAACGCCGCGCCGGCCTTCACGGCCCGTTCCGCCTGCTCTGTGGTCAGGACCGTCCCCGCTCCCACCAGCATTTCCGGACAGCCTTCGCTTATCCGGCGGATGGATTCCTCTGCGGCCTCCGTCCGAAAAGTGACCTCCGCACAGGGAAGCCCTCCGTCCGCCAGTGCCTTCGCAAGAGGCAGGGCGTCCTCCGCATTCTCTATCACCGCCACCGGAACCACGCCAAATCCCTGAATCCGTTCCTCCATTGAGCTCATGTCGTTCTCCTTTCCAAAAATGTACCGTCCATTAAGTAATTGCGAAACTGGAAATGGTTGAAACAGTCTGGCAGTATGTCCGTCCAAAGCCGGCTGCGCCCTGCGTTCCGGCAAGCCCAGAACCGCAGAAGCCACTCGGGAAAGAGTCCCTCCTGCCTTCCCTGGTCTTGCTTCCACGGCGCAGAGGGCTTTTTCCGGATATCTTGCCAGACTATTCAGATGAGAAAGCTTCTGACGATTGCTTCCGGCCCCATCTGGTCTGTGGGTTATCTGTCATATTCCAGATATGCGCCCTTCATGGGGCTGGCCGCCAGTTCACTGAACAGGCGCAGCACGCCGCTTTTATATTTGGGCGCACGGGGCTTCCAGCTTTTTCTCCGTTCCTCAAGGACGGCATCCACCTCTTCCATTGTCTTCCGCTCCCCTGCAATGCCCACGATATTGAGCTTCCGCCCCATCACATCGATTTCGATCAAATCCCCCTCCTCCACCAACGCAATGGGGCCTCCGTCCGCGGCCTCCGGGCTGCAATGTCCGATCACCGGGCCGGTAGAGGCTCCGGAAAAACGTCCGTCTGTGATCAGCGCAATACTCTTTCCCAATTCCTTATCGCTGCTGATGGCCTCAGAGGTATAGAACATCTCCGGCATTCCGCTTCCCTTCGGGCCTTCATAACGGATAAACACCGCATCTCCCTTCTGCACCTTGTGCTTCAGCACTGCGTCCAGACACTCCTCCTCGCTGTCAAAGGGCCTCGCCTTAAGAACTGCCCTGAACATTTCCTTCGGACAGGCTGTATGCTTGATGACCGCCCCTTCCGGAGCCAGATTTCCTTTCAGCACGGCGATGCTCCCGTCCGTCCCGATGGCCCTGTCATAAGGACGAATGACGTCTTCCTTCGTTATGCGTACCCCGTAACGGCCGTTGAACTCCTGCAGCCATTTTTCACAGCGCTCATAGAACCCGTTCTCCTTTAATTCCTTCAGGTTTTCTCTCAGAGTTTTCCCCGTAACCGTCATAACATCCAAATGCAGATGGTCCCGGATCTCCTCCATGATCGCCGGTACGCCTCCCGCATAGTAGAAAACCTCCGCCGGCCACCGTCCCGCCGGACGGACGTCCAAAAGATAACGGGCGCCCCTGTGAAGCCGGTCAAAGGTATCCCCCGTGATCTCAATGCCGAACTCATGGGCCACCGCCGGGATGTGCAGCAGACAGTTGGTGCTCCCGGAGATTGCCGCATGAACCAGAATAGCATTCTCAAAGCTTTCCATGGTCACGAAATCACCGGGACGCATGCCAGGCATCGTGGCAAGCCTTACCGCCTGCTCTCCCGCCCGTCTCGCAAAATCCAGAAGATCCGGGCTGGCCGCCGGCATCAGAGCGCTTCCCGGAAGCGCAAGTCCCAGCGCCTCCGCCATAATCTGCATGGTGGAAGCCGTCCCGATAAAGGAGCAGGCCCCGCAGCCGGGACAGGCATTGCATTTTGCCCAGTTTAAGGTTTCCTCGTCAATCTCACCCCTCTGGTATCTGGCGCTGTATCTGCCAAGCTGTTCTAACGTCAGCATCTCAGGTCCCGCATTCATGGTGCCGCCCGGCACCACCACGGCAGGAATATTGGCTCTGGCGAGCCCCATCAGATTGGCCGGCATACCCTTGTCGCAGCTGGCAAGATAAACACCTGCATCAAAAGGCGTAGCGCCGGCATGAATCTCGATCAGGCCTGCAATCATCTCCCGGCTGGCCAGGCTGTAATTGATCCCGTCCGTCCCCTGGCTTTCGCCGTCGCAGATGTCCGTCGCAAAATACCTGGCTCCATGTCCTCCGGCCGCCTCGATCCCCTTCCGCACTTCTTCTACGAGGACATCCAGATGCCCGCTGCCCGGATGACTGTCGCCAAAGGTACTTTCAATCATCACCTGAACCTTTCCCAAATCCTCCGGCTTCCATCCTGTCCCGATGCGGAGCGGGTCCAGCTCCGGCGCAAGCTTCCTCATTTTCTGACTCACTAATTCCATAAGGACTCCCTTCCCTTCTACTTATAATCATGCCTTTGCGAAACTCAGAAATTCATCACAATATCTTTCGGGCGCTCCTTCCTGAAAAGCCCTTTTTAAAAAGGCAGGCAGGAAAGCACCACCATTGCGGCAAAACAAAAAATCAGACAAAAAAAGAAATAATTAATGCTACGACAAAGCCCGTGCCTCCGACCAGCGTCTCCATGATGGTCCAGGTCTTAAGAGTCGTTTTCTCGTCCAGCCCCACCAGGGACTTCACCAGCCAGAAGCCGGAATCATTGAAATGAGAGCATACCGTCGCTCCGCCCGCCACGGCCGCCGTCACACAGGCCAGGTACATGGGCGAATAAGCGGAAAGTCCCGGCATGGAAGCCACGATGCCTGCTGCCATGGTCATGGCCACCGTCGCAGACCCCACGCAGATCCGCACAAGGGCTGCCACCAGAAACGCCACCGCCACCAGAGGAAGCCTGGCAGAAGAAACTGCATTTCCAATCACCTCGCCGAGCCCGGAATACTGAAGCATATAGCGCAGCACGCCGCCGCAGGCAGTCACAAGAAGAATTAACCCGGCAGGTTCCAGAGATTTTGTCATAATCTTCTCCAGCTCCGCCAGACTGTAGCCGTGCCTGGTCCCCAGCAGGAACATGGCCGCAAGTGTTGCGAGCAGAAGGGCCATAAAGGGCTGTCCCAGAAAAGACAAAACCGGTTCTGCGCCCTTCAGGGCAGGAATCACGCCCGCCAGGGATTTTAACACGATCAGTACCAGCGGAATCAGTATAATGCCGGCCACCGCCCCGAAGCCCGGAAGCCTGGATTCTTCAAATTCCTCCTGCCCCGCCACATGCTCCGGGATCGCCACATCATATTTCGCTCCGCAGATGCTCCCCCAGACGGGTCCTGCTGCAATCATGGCGAAAATGCCGCAAAACACCCCCACCAGGATCACCCAGCCCAGATCGACTCCAAGCATGGAAGCCACCAGTACAGGGCCGGGAGTAGGCGGAATAAAGGCATGGCCGACGGCCAGTCCGGCCAGAAGCGGAATCACGTAAAACAAAGAGGAACGTTTTGTCCTCCTGGCCAGAGAAAAGGCCAGAGGAATCAGTATGATCAGTCCGGCGTCAAAGAATACCGGCATCGCAATGACCAGCCCCGTAATGCCCAGAGCCCATGCGGCCTTCTGGTCTCCGAATTTCCTGACCATGGTCACGGCCAGGGTCTGTGCGCCGCCGGATACCTCCAGGATTGCGCCGAACATGGAACCCAGGCCCACCAAAAGCGCAATGCCTTTCAGCGTGTTTCCGATCCCGTCGTCTACCGCCGTGACAATATCAGCAAAAGACATGCCCGCAGTCAGGCCGATGACCACCGCTCCGATCAGAATCGAAAGCATGGCATGAATCTTACATTTGATAATCAGCACCAATAAAAGCGCCAGGCCCACAAGGGCCGCAATAATCAGCCGGGCCGGCTCAAGGGTTACATTTGGATCCATTGACAACTCCTCCTTCATATTCCTTCGCATCGTAAATGCCGAGCGTCTTATGATATGTTGGCTTTATGCTTACTTTCTCCTCTTAAGCCTGCGCCTGATGCCTGCGCTCCATACTAATATGGTTCTTATGGCACATTTTCATTCCGAATCTGTCAAAAAGCCTGGCATCTCGAATTTCTTCATTCTAAACGCCTCTCGCCATTATACAAACTTATGTTCTATTATTTCTCCAATTATATAGCCCGGCACTTAAGCTGTCAACCGTTTTTTATTTTTTTCTATATTTTCAGAATACGCATTGACAAACATTTGTTCTTTATCGTATAATGTGTTTTACACTATAAAACCAATTATAAACAGAAAATTAAAACATATGTTTTTATTCGCAAAGGAGTGATCATTATGACAGACAAAGCAGGTTTAAAAATCAGAACCATAAAGGCAGCCTCCTTATATGGCTATTCCAGGGGACTCCGAGACCGGTACGAATGTTCTGATTCCAGATTTCATCAGAGCCTGTTCAGCCTTTTCATACAGAAAAACGGGCTCCGGGTTACGGGAAAGGATTCCACCAGGGATATCGTCTGCCTGGACTTTGACTTTGGATTTCCCTCCTGTGAGGAAGAAACGGCCCGCCTCAAAAAACTCCTGAAAACAGCTCCGGACGAAGAATCCGCTGCCAGAATCCGCAGTCTTATGAAAAAAGTCCTTCAGCAGCAGGACCTTTACGAAAAAAAGACAAAAGATGAGCTCCGGAAAGAATTTTACGAACAGGGCGTCTTCATCCCCCAACAAACGCCGCAGACAGCTCCCGGAGGAAACGCCGGGGAAGCTTATCGCATGCTGTACCGGAACGCCTCCAAGGCCAAAGCCGGACAGGCCATGTTTATCCGTTCTTCTCTCTACGCCAAAACCTTCGACTGGCTCACTATGGGGCTTGGAAGCAGAATGCCAAAAAAAAACGCAAAAATCGTCGAGCTTTCCGCTTATGCCCCCCTGGTGACCAGCGCCATTGTAGACACCCTGCACATTCCCGTGGATCATATTCTGATCCTCCGGGATCAGGACAGCTTTTTTGAAACAGTTGCGGAGGTGGTGAGGGCCGACGATTCCGGGCTTTCAAAAAAATGCCTGGTGGAACGACGCCTGACCCAGGTGAAAAATACCCTTTGGGACGGCATGGCCCTGGTGGAATCAGAACTGTTCCCGTCCTGGGCAGGAGGCATGCTCCTTCTCAGGAACCATTTTTTCAAAGCCTGCGGCTTTAAAACCCGCATCCGGAAATTTTTTCAGGACTGGTGCGAGACTAAAGGCCGGGATTTTGAGGCTTACGAGATCACGGACATGTTCGGCGCCTCCCACAGGCTGAAGGACATCCAGATGATCACCACAGACAACGCCGTCAAATGGATTAAATTCACAGACCTTATGGGCGGCTCCCTCCCCTCGGCCTACCGTTACTGGTGTGACCGGGTGCGGGCCGACGGCAGTGTGTTCGGCATCGTAAAAACCGACCATGAGAGCAGGCTGGGGGATGTCCAGCAGATGAGCTACCAGATGATCAACACTCTTCCCTGCACAAAAGATGACATAGAGGTGATCGCCGAAACCAGCATCCGCTATGTGGAAACCTTAAAAAACGACAATGACGCATTCGAACGCTATCTGCGGCAGAACGCAACCTCCGTCAACCACTTTGAAATGCTGGCCGACCTCTACCGGCACAACCCTGATTTTTCCGCCTCCAGATGGTTTAAGGCAGAAAAAGCCAAAATCCTCAACGGCTATACGCTCCGCCTTCGGAAAGGGAAGATCGCCGTTCCGGGGGACAACCTGACTATCTGCGGAAATCCTTACGGCCTGCTCCTTTACTGTATCGGAGAGGACTTCGCCAAAGATCCCACATTAAATTACGAGTCAGGCGCCATCCAGTGCTTCACGGAACGATTTGCGGACCATGCATACCTGGCCGCCTTCCGCTCCCCCCACAACAGCCCCAACAACCTGATCCTTCTCCACAACCATTACAGCCCGAAGATGCACGGCTATTTCCCCTTCGGCCCGGGCATCATCGCAGTCAACTGCATAAAGAGCGATATCCAGGACAGAGGAAACGGCCTTGATTTCGACTCGGATTTCTTCTTTGTAACAGACCACCCGGCAATCGTGGCCGCCGCCAAAACCTGTTACGATAATTTCCCTACCGTGGTAAACCGGCTGAAGGAAAGCGGCATCACTTACGAAAATACCCCGGCGGAATACGCCCGCATGGACAGCAGATTCGCAAAAACCCAGCGGACCATCGGGGAAGCCAGCAACCTGGCCCAGCTTGCCATGACCTATTATTGGACCCATCCGACAAGAGAGCTTTATGACAATTTTATTATCCTGTCGGTGTTAGCACAGGTCGTCATCGACGGCTGCAAACGGGAATATGAGATCGATGCCCCGGCGGAAATCGAACGGATTAAGCGGCTGAACTCTATGAATCCCGCAAAGAACGCTTTGGAAGGCGGGGACGGAGAAACAGGCCGCCGGGACTTCCCTGAATTCATGCTTTACACAAAGGAGATCCCTCTCGCCAGAAACGGCGTCGCCCTCCCCGATTCAGAAATCCGGGAGAAAAAAGAAAAGCTGAAAAGCCGCATCAACCGGGAACTGGTCTGTCCCATGAACTGGCTGGAGGAATGCCTGGACCAAATCCCCGGCTCCAAACGGAGAAAGACCCTGGACACAGAAGCCTTTTTTGTCAAGCATCCCGGAAAAGCCAACGATCGGCAGATGGCGAAAATCCGGGGACTCGTGGAGGAATACGACTGGTATGTGAAGGAAAACCGCTGTTTTTTTGACACGGAGGAGGGAATGCTCTCCTTTTCTGAGGAAACGGAACGATTCCTGAAAGAGATCGGCAGGATCAAAATCAAAAATCCGGTCACTGTCAACCGGCTCATCGAGACCGCCCTGGGCCTGGACAGGAATGCCGGCGGCCCCCGCCGTTATCGAAATGCTACCAAATATACCAGGAAAATGTTAAACCTCCTGTATCGTACAAATAAAGAGCATTTTCTGGACAGCTTTCTCCCCTCTGCGCAAACCCGCACATAAATTACGGAATGCACGTTCTGTACAAATGAAAAATATATTCATTTTACTTGATTTATCATTCAAAAACAAAATCCATTATATGAACAGAAGTTCGATTCCGTTCGTCTGGACTCTCCGCCGCTTCCGGACTCGCCGGCATCCGGAAGCAGAAGAGAATTGCAATGGACGGAGGAAGCTTTCTGTAACAAACCGGGAGGTGACTTCCCATGGCAGAGGCAGCAGCCTTTGCCCCTTACAAACAGAAGGTCTTAACGGATCTTCTCCGCAGCTAAAACGACGCCTTAAGTACGCACTTACCGCAGCCATCGACAACATTTATCTCGAAAACAGAGACGGGCTGATCTATTAAAACATTTTTCCGTACTTAAGGCCGCCGGAAGCTTTGGCCGGGAAGCCGTACCTCTCCACCGGGATTTTCGGCCAAAATCCCAATTCCGGAGCCCGCCCGCCGGAATACGTTTCCAATCCAGGAAGCCTCCTTCCGGACGTCCGCATGCGGAGGAAACGAAATGGGCCCGCCAGAGAATTCCAAAGCGGCAGGGCCAGAGGCCGGTCCGGCCCTTCCGACATGATCGGGGAAACCAACCGGGATCTGGACCAGTCCGCAAAAAATAATGAAAGGATTGATAAAATGAAACACATTGAAATGATACAGGTATTTCTGTCCGGCGCCCTGGCCTATATCAGTGCAAGGCTTGGCATCCTGTTTCCCGTCCTGCTCCTGCTGATGGGAATGATGGCGGCGGACTATATTACCGGCATGATGGCAGGAAAGGTAGAAGCCGCCGCCCATCCTGACGATCCGTCCTACGGATGGAACAGCAAAAAAGGCGCCGTGGGAATTATCAAAAAGGTGGGCTACCTCTGCGTGATCGCCGTAGCCCTGACGGCTGACTACGTAATTTTAAACGCTGCCTCCTCTCTGGGCTTTGCAGTACAGAAAACAGCCGTGTTCGGCCTGATGGTCACCGTCTGGTACCTGCTCAACGAAATGCTCTCTGTCATAGAGAACGCCGGACGCATGGGAGCGCCGGTCCCCGCATGGCTAGCAGATTACATCGCCGTGCTGAAACACAAAGTAGAAGAAAACAAACAGAAAGGCGGAAATACAAAATGAAAATCTTACTGGTTTCCGGCCACAGGCCGGGACACAACTTATGCAAAGCAACGGGAGTGGACGAAGGCAGCCTCAACGTGGAGCTTGTCCGGTCCCTCCTGCCTCTTCTGTCCCCCTGTGCGCAGGTGGGCGTATATCCTTATGAAAGAGACATGTATCAGGACAACAAAAACGGATGCCTGAAGGTCAGCCTGAAGGACTACCGCTATATTTTCGAAGTCCACTTCAATGCCGGGGGCGGACGGGGAACCAGCGTTCAGCTCCACAGCGGCTACCGGGGCGGAATCTCCGTGGAGCAGGCCATTGTAGACAATGTCTCGGCCCTGGGCTTCAAAAAACGGGGCGATAATGGGATCGTACGCCGGAGCGACCTGCTGAACATGAACACGGCTCTCCGGCTTGGAATCGATTACGCCCTGATTGAGGTCTGCTTCTACGACAGCGCAGCCGACCTGGCCCTCTACCGGCAGAAGCGTCAGGAAACCGCCCATGCCATCGCAAAAGGGATCATCGACAAATTCGGGCTGAAGGCCGGGGATGCAGATTCCTCCTCTGATCAGACCGAAGGCCGCAGCGCCGTCGTCACCGGCTGCTCCTTCCTGAATGTGAGACGCACCCCAAACGGCGCCGTCCTCGGAACAGTAAAAGGCGGAACAGCCCTTAAGATCCTCGGAACCGGAAAGGACCCGGAGGAAGACATCTGGTACCGGGTGACGGCCGGAAGCCTGACCGGATATGTCTGGCCCAAATATGTGCGGTAAAAAAACTTTTCTGCAAATCACCACCACCGGCTAAGCCGGTGGTTTGTTTTTCGCCCTATAAGGGCTCGTTCCCGGCGCTGGAGTCTAAAG
>CATJIW010000078.1 GCA_949740745.1 uncultured Lachnospiraceae bacterium
GCACTGTCAGTGAAGTACTTGACATCCCACACATAAAACAAATCCGGATTATTCTCTATTACGTTCGGGAATATACGTTCCCAATCTGTTTCCGTAATATTATAGCCGGATAAATTTACTTCAGCTTCCCAATTGATCATGGCAGCCGTCATTGCATTCCAGGCCTCTGTTACCTGCTCGTCCGTCGCCGCCAACGGCATAATCAATTCCGTGAAATATTCCAGCAGCGCTTTCAGCTGCTCTTCCGCTCCCGGAAGCAGAGCTTTCTGTTCTTCTTCCAGGCTCTCATAGGCGTCGAACGCCTTTTGAATCTGCTCGTAAGCTGCGTCTTTCTTCTCTTGGTCAAGCGTTTTTAGCTCATCCAGTGACGGAAGCTTTTTTATAAGCGCTTCCACGGCGGCAGCTTCTGAATCTGCAGGAAGCTTTTCCGGCTTTTCGGTATCTGTATCCTTTGCTGACGTATCGTTTTTGTCCCCCGGAACTTCGCTCCCCTCTGCATCAGCTGCAGTTACGATAACCCGCAAATGTTCCATTGTTCCGCCGATGAATCCAAGAATAAGAAGAAATACCAATATCTGTTTCCCACGTTTCTTCCATTTGTTCATGTTTTTTCTTGTTCCCCCTGTTTTTATTCTTCCCGGAAACATCCCAGGTTCCTTGAATTTGCTTTTTTGCTTAATATTATATCATATTTCCTACAATCAGGGAAAGAATTTACACACATTTTAATGATGAACTTGATGAACGAAACAAAGAACTTTGATTTTGCATTCGGGAGTATGAAAGCTGAATACCAGATAAATACCTTGCAGGTCTTGTAAAACCTGCTTTTTTAAAGAAAAGCATTCTTATCTTGAAAGAATGATTATTCATTTTCCGAAAGAAAAATCTTGACAATTAAATGGCTTCTTATTATAATAAATAGCGAAAAGGAATTTGCATGCAGATTCTTTTTCGGATTTAACCCCTTATTAATTATTTATACTCCCTTCAAAGAGAAAACTATTATTCCCCTATGGTTTTCTCTTTCCTTTTATGGAGATTTTTCAGGATGCGGGGATACGGGGACGATCGGAAAGGATTTCTATGACGCAAAGAGATTTTTTAGATACACTGAAGAAGGCCCTGAACGGTCAGGTGCCTCCTCACGTGGTGACGGAGAACCTGAATTACTACAATACCTATTTATACGACGAGATCCAAAAGGGCCGGCCGGAGCGGGAGGTACTGGAGGAGTTAGGCGACCCCAGGCTCCTGGCCAGGACCATCATTGACGCCGAGGAGTCTTCCAGATCGGGCCGCAGGCGCCAGACCTTCGAATACGGCAGCGTGTACGACGAGGGCGGGAACGAGGATCCGGTCCGTGGCGCTTTCCACATCAACAGGTGGGCGGTCCTGGGGATCCTGTTCCTGATCCTTTTTTCCGTCTGCGCCGCCCTGTTTTTTACCTTCCGGGCCGCCTTCTCCCTGCTCTTCTCATTCCACGGCATCTGGGTCTGGGCAGTCATCCTGCTTCTCATCTACGGCCTGTCCAGACGGAGGTAGGGATCGTTTTTGTATGCAGACACCTGTGCAGATATAAGATACCTGGAGGATATGATTAAATGAAAGCAGTGATTCAGCGCGTGTCCCGCGCTTCCGTAACGGTAGACGGCCAGGTCACGGGCCAGATCGGCCGGGGCTTCCTGGTGCTTCTCGGCGTCGGCAATGAAGATACCAAAGCCGAAGCCGACCGAATTTCGAAAAAACTGGTGAATCTTCGAATCTTCTCCGACGAAAACGGAAAAATCAACCGGTCTTTGAAGGACGTGAACGGCTCCCTCCTGGTGGTCTCCCAGTTCACCCTCTATGCAGACTGCCGCCACGGCAACCGGCCGGGCTTCACGGCAGCGGCTAAGCCTGATACGGCCGAAGCCCTTTACGAATACTTCATGGAAAAATGCCGGGAAGAAATCCCCGTCGTGGAGCATGGCATATTCGGTGCTCATATGGATGTGGAGCTTTTAAACGACGGGCCCTTTACCGTCATTCTGGAATGATTTTCGGATCCGCTCCCGCAGCTTCCTAAAACTTTTAGGAAGCTGCGGGAGCGTTTTTTCTTGCCCCTCCTCTCTAAATATGATAGACTTTATATATAATTATGGCTTTATTTCACCAAAAAGGAGGATTTTTATTATGCCTATCGAACCGCAGGGCGGCCTCCCCGGTGAATTCCTGCTTTTGTTTACTCTGGTAATCTGGATGCTTTTTTTCATCATCCGTCTTGGGAACCCTCAGAACATGATGAACCGCTGGTGCTTCATCAGCGGCATGCTTTTCAGTCTCGGAGTCCTGAAGGAATATCTCTATTTTACTCTTGGTCCCCAGCTGCTCCAGGCCTTCCCCTCTCTTTTCACGCAGTCTCTGGCCTCTGACTTTTATTCCGTTTTGACGGCCTTTTTCTATTATTTTTCCATGCCCTCCGCTCTCGTATTCGGCATGTATTTCAGCCGGGCAGATGAAAGCATTCCGCATCTTTTTCTCTGGTTAAAGCCCGGTGTCTTTTTCCCTGGTATTTTTATGGGATTTTTGTACCCTTATTCCCAAACCAGGTATTTCCAGCATTATGTCCGCACCTTCTTCCCCACGATCACCATTTACAATCTGATCTATGCCCTGATCCTGACCTGGCTGCTTCTCCGCACCCTCTACAAGGAACGGCGGGAGCCCTATTACCGCCAGAAAAAAACAGTGGCTTTTCTGGTGCTGCTCCCCATCTGGTATTGGATCCTGAGCGCCCTGGTGGTCCACTCCCTTAACCTGCGTCAGTTATTTAAGGCCTGGCAGGGAAATTTCCTCATCCTTTTGTTTCTGCTGGTCTATTTCCTCTGCCGCGCCTTCCGCGGCGGCATCATGGGGACCAGGTTCCGCCACGAGGTCTTTGACTGGGACAAGGACGGACAGATGATGAGCCAGAGCGCCCGCTGCATCCGGCATTTATGCAAAAATGAGCTGGCAAAAATCGACTGGTGCGCCAAAAATCTGGAATCCGCCGATTCTGCGGCGGAAAACAGAGAATACTCCCGCATCATCCTCCGTTCCACGGACCATCTGAAAAACTGTATCGAAAAAATGCAGTATTATTCCCAGGAGCTCCATCTGAACCGGGAGCCCTGTTCCCTGGAGAAGCTGATTGCCGCCTGCACCGACGGCTTTTCCCGTCTTCATCCGGGAATCCGTCTGGAAATCGTCTGCAGGCAGGACCTGTTTCTGCACTGTGACCGGGAGACCATGCTGGAGGTGTTCAATAATCTGGCAGACAATGCGGCCGACGCCATGAACGGCTCCGGCCGGCTTTCCATAAAGGCGTTCCCCTCCCCCGGACAGAACCGCCTTAAGATCTCCTTTTCCGACACGGGAAAAGGCATTCCCACAGATCTTCTATCCAGGCTTTTTGACCCTTATTTCACCACCAAGCCCTCTTCCGACGGCCACATGGGGCTGGGCCTTTATTTCTGCCAGCGGGCGGTAAAAAAACACGGCGGACGCATCACCGTGGATTCTTCTCCCGGCGCCGGAAGCGTCTTTTCCCTCAGCTTTCCCTGGAAATACGTGGAAAACGAGCCGGAAAGCGGGCGGCAGGAAACGGCAGACATCTCACAACGACAGGAGCATTAGGATACGATGGAATTTGATCTTCGAAAGACAAAGAAACTGCAGATCTTCACGGTGGAGGACGACTCGGATTTTGCGTTCCTCATCCAGGCCACCCTGAACCGTGAAAAAGACATGACTGTGGTCGGACATGCGGCGAACGAGGAGGAAGCCTTTCAGAAGCTGCCCGGCCTGAGCCCGGATCTGGTGCTGATGGATCTGAATCTGTCTTCCTCTCCTTCCGACGGCATTTTAGCCGGGCGGCGCGTCCGCCTGGAAACGGACGCACGGCTGGTGATTTTAAGCGGCTATGAGGACGCTTCCATCGTCGTGGACGCCTGCAAGCAGTCCTTCGCCTCCGGCTATCTGTTTAAAAGCCAGTTTGAAATCCTTCCGGAGGGCCTTCGGAGGATGGCCTCCGGCCCCACGCCCCAGCTCGCCCTGATCCGTTCTCTGATCCTGTCCGATCTGTCTGCAGCGGAGCAGACCGTCCTGGAGCTTATGCTGGGAGCCGACATCACCCTCCGCTCCTCCAGCAAAACCATTGCCAACCAGAAAAGCAGCATTTTAAAAAAGCTTGGACTGCACAGTCAGGAAGAACTTTTTCATCTTTTCCGGTATTACCAATGATTTTTATCGGGCGCAGCAGGCTTTGAACGAACATATTGCCGGAATTTAGCTTTCATTTATATTTATTTCGGAAAAGTCGATTTCGAGATCTTCATAGATACCGGCTTTTATCTTGTCCGAAAACGTATAATCCTTCATTGTATCATATTCAAAGTTGTAAATGATAATCAGGTTTTTCTTTGGATCGACAATCCAATATTCCCTGACCTCTGCCGTGCGGTACTTAAACAATTTTTTGTAATAATCCATGGGCCTGCTGCCCGGAGAAACTACTTCTATGATCCAATCGGGAGCGCCGTTACAGCCCTTGTCTGTGAGTTTATCGTTATCGCAAATGATACTGATATCCGGTTCAACATAGTTTTGTTCGTTTTCATTTAAAAAAACGGCAAAAGGCGCTAAATATACTTTACAATCCCCCTTTTTAGCATCAATATAATCAGCTATTTTTCTGGACAGGGAAAAGATTATATCCTGATGCTGTCTGGTTGGGGGCGCCATATAATAAATCTGCCCGTCAATCAATTCTGCGCGTTCTCCATCCGGCAAGGCGTAGATATCATCAATCGTATAAAAATCCGTCCGTCTTAAGGCTTCCATTCAGACCACACTCCTTTTAGATATTATATCCAGTGGGGGATGTAATTACAAGGAGATTTTCTTTTGCTTCAAAAGCGCTTTAATCATCAAAAAACAATCCGGAAGGAATCGGCAAAAAAAATTCTTTCCGGACTTTTGCACATAGAAATAAGAGCACTGCTTATTCATCAAATTTGATGATTAAGCAATACCCTCTTTTCACGCGGCAGAGAGGATTCGAACCCCCGACACCTTGGTCCGTAGCCAAGTGCTCTATCCAGCTGAGCTACTGCCGCACATCAACAGTAATTAATTATAACACATTTTCCAAAAATTGCAAGCACAAATTTCATACCCGAATTTTCGAAAAATAATGCCGGCGACCGGAATCGAACCGGTACGGCTTTAAGGGCCGCAGGATTTTAAGTCCTGTGCGTCTGCCAGTTCCGCCACGCCGGCGCATTGCTTCCACC
>CATJIW010000079.1 GCA_949740745.1 uncultured Lachnospiraceae bacterium
AGCATAATGTTTCCTATATCCAATACTATAGTCTCTTTTGTCTGCAAGAATCATTTCATGTTTCCTCCTGATATCATCTCATGCGCTCTCAGTCAGCCACCTATCACCTGTACCTCCATTTAGAATTCCACATTCACAGCCGCATCTGCATCCAGCTCAACTAATACTATTTATTGCTGTGTTTACCATACTGGTAATTTACATGATGCCAGCATTTGTAAACAAAGGAATTTTATACCTGGATTTAAGTCTGCTATGCCCGATAAAAGCCGTAAAAGCCTCCGGGAACCGTCACCCTCCCGTCGCCGGCCGCAGCCTCCCCGCCAAAAGTCTTAAGCGCCTTTTCCAGAGAATATTCACAGGCCAGGGAAGCCGGTTCATGGGACGGATTCAGGATCACCAGAATCTTCTCGCCCTCTGCGCTTCTTACATATGCAAACGGATACGCATCCTTTTCGGCGTAAATAAACTCGATTCCGCCCCGGTTCCCAAGGGCCGGGTGCGCCTGGCGGAGGGCGATCAGGTCTTTCACTTCATGATAAAGGGAATCCGGATCTGCCGCCTGCCCTTCCACCGTCGGCCGGTCCGCAGAAGGATCCAGCGGGACATACAGCTTCTCCCTGCCTGCCAGGCTGAAGCCCGCATTGAGAGAGCCGTCCCACTGCATGGGGGAGCGGGAGCCGGTCCGGTCATACCCGCCTTCCACGGAGGTAAGGCCCTCCACGTACCGCATGCCGATTTCGTCTCCATAATAAATAAAGGGCGCACCGGGCATGGAAAGCAGGAAGGCGAAGGCCACCTTGAGCTCGTCCCCGTGAATGCCTCTTGCCAGTCTTGCCATGTCATGATTGCCGGAGGGAATGCAGATCAGTCCTTTTCCTTCTGTTTTTTTGTAATTCTCCTGATAGGTCCGGACAAATTCGGAAACGTCCCCCTTTCCCCGGCCGGAGAAGTACGGTTCCTCGCAGCGGAACAAATCGTTGTAATGGGACGGCCCGAAATGGAGCAGGAAGTCCATGTGGAAGCCGCCCGCAAGAGCCTTGTCCGGCTCTCCCCATTCGGAAACCATGACCGCTTCCGGAAATTCCTCGTCCAGAAAGGCCCGGATCTCCTGCCAGAGCAGGATCGTCCCCGTTCCGTCCTTATCCCCCTTCACCAGAGAATGAGCCATATCCACCCGGAAGCCGTCACACCCCACGTTCAGCCAAAACCTCATGATATTCTTAAGTTCCTCGACCGCAGCCCTCGGTCCGGGAGCATCCATGGCCTGCTGCCAGGGCTTCTCCGGCCGATAATAGCCGTAATTTAACGCCGGCTGGTGAGAAAAGAAGCTGACCAGGCAGGAGCCGTCCCGGTCGGAGATCCCCCGAAGGCTTCCCGGCCCTTCCGGCTCCTCCCAGATGCTGTCCGTCCACACGTAACGGTCCGTGTACGCATTCCTCTCTGCCTTCATAGACTCAAGGAACCACTGATGCGACACGGAAGTATGCCCCGGCACCAGATCCAGAAGAATGTGCATCCCCCTGTCGTGGATCTCGTCCATCAGCTCCTTTAATTCGTCGTTGGTCCCGTACCGGGGCGCCGTTTTATAATAATCCGAGACGTCATATCCCGCATCGCCGAAGGGCGACTCAAAGCAGGGATTCATCCAGACGGCATTGCAGCCCAGCTCCTTAATGTAATCCAATTTTTCCCGAATTCCGCCAAAATCCCCGATCCCGTCGCTGTTGGTATCTTTAAAGGACTGGGGATAAATTTCATAAAACACCGCATTGTCCAGCCATTTTGCCATCGTAATTCTCCTTCCCGTGTACCAATAATTATAAAATTCCTTTTCTCATACCGGCTCTTTTACGGCAGCCTTCCGCCTGCCAGAACATAATCTCCGTTTTCCGTTAACTCCAAAGTGAGATCCCCCTCCATGGACCGTTCCATGCAGAGGCGGACGTTGGGGAGATCATTGCTGTCAACCATATACTCTGCTTCCTCCTGCGGCACTCCGTTGCCGGCCCGCCTCCAGACCAGCCTGTCCCTCACATCCCTCTCATCTGCCAGGATCCGTATCGTATAGTCCGCATACCTTTTCAGCTCCCGCCAGCCCTCTGCATCAAGAAGCAGATAATTCCCCTCAATGATCACAATATCCCCCTCAATAAAAACTGCATCATCCACCGGATCATGAAGTTTTCTATTATACTCCGGCCATGGGCATTCCCGTTCCGTCCGCACCCGCGAAAGCCGCTCCCTGAAGGCCGCAAGGTCAAAGCTGACCGGCGCACCCTTCACCAGGGTCATCGGAATTTCCCTCCCGTCCCGAAGGACCTTGTGCGAACGCAGATATTCCTGTTTATGATGGAATCCGTCCATCCCCGCCGCCGTTAACGGCATAAGCCCCGGCGTTTCTGCAGAAAGCTCCGTGAGGAACCGCACCAGCGTGCTCTTTCCCGCCGCGGGAGGCGCCGCAAGGAATACGATGAGCCGCCGCCCAAGCTCTCGCTGCCTCCGGCCAAGGCCTGCAAGCAGCGGCAGAAACACCTCCTCTACCGTTTTGTCCGAATATTCCGCCCTGACCGCAAGGCCGTTGATCTCCATATTTCGTTTCATATCCGCCACCTGTCCTTTTAAAAAAACAGCCAGTCTTTCGACCGGCTGCCTCTCCTGCTCCTGTTCAGTTTTGGCGCACTACTCTGCGGCCGTTGTCTCTTCTGCGCCGCTCTCCGCCGCCGTAGTTTCGTCCGCTGCAGATTCGTCCGGCTCCGCTCCGTTCTCCTCCGAAGCCGCAGGAGCCGCCGTTTCCGGCACGTACAGATTTTTGTCAAAGGTTATCTGGCTCCAGACCTTCTCGTCCACCTTGAAGGAAGGCGCCGCCTCCACCCACTCCGCATATACCGTCTGGAAATGCTCGCTCTGCCTTTTGCGCACAATATCAGGCTTTTCTCTGTCTGTGGCATCCTGGTCAAAATCCGTCACACAGTAAACGACGTACCAGCCGTAGCCTTCCTGATACACGCTCCCCGTCTCTCCGGTTTTCAGGGACATGCCCAGATTTCCCAGCTCATTGTCAATGTCCCCTTCCCCGTAAGTATTTGTCATGTATAAGAAGTTCTCATTCTCTTCGCCGATCGCCTTCATGGCCTCCTCGGAATTTTCCCCGCCTTCCACTCTGGCCTTAATTTCCTCCGCCTGAGTCTTTGCGGCTTCGGCGTCCTCTCCGTCCTTCACCAGGACATAACGGATGATGCGCTGGGCGGCCTCCTCGTCACTGACCTCGGTGTCCACGTCTTTGATGGCCTCCTGATAAGCCTTCATGGCAAGGGCGTTGTTCGTCACAAACTCCTTTAACCGCGCTTCGGTAATATTCGTCGCCTCTTTCACGGCCTCGTCCATGCTCTCCATGGTCTGGCTCACGGCCTCGTCTACCTTCTTCTGCTCGTCCTCACTGAGGGCAAGTCCCAGCTCGTCTGCCTTCGCCTTCAGCACATAGGTCTGATAAATCCCCGCCATGACGCTCTGCTTGCCATATGCCTCGTAGGTCGTCCCCGTTCCCAGGTCGGACTGCCACATGGTCGCAGGATCCATGCCGTACATACTGTAAGACAGCTCCATGAGATACTGGTTCGACCTGGCCATGTAATTGGCCTCGTCCAGATAGATCTTCGTATCTCCAAACGTAGCCGCCACCGTGTCGGGATATGTTTCCAAAGTCACTCTGGTCCGCCCGCAGCCGGCCGCAGTACCCAGCAAAAGAACCGCAGCAGCAACAGGAACCAGCTTCCTCAGCATTTTCTTCATAATAGCCATTTCCTCCTGGATCGTTTCCTCTCTCCGCCCGCAAAAGCCCGCAGGCATTAGCTATTATAATACCAAACCGTCAAAGTAGCAACTCTTTTATGGCATTTAACAGGATTTTCACCTTTTCCATCATCTGCCTCGGCTCCTTATTCTCCCTTTTCCGGTCCGTAAGGGTAAAATAGGGCGGCTCTGCGCCGCTGAACTTTAACGCCCCGCCATACCGCTTCATAAGCTCCGGCAGCCGTTCCACCTGAAAAGGCGCTTTCTCATACATCATAAGCCGCACCTCCGAAAGACTGCCGGAAAGCTCCGTCACGAAGGCGCCGTGGGCCAGGCCCTTAAGGAGAGAGACCTCCAGGAGATTTTCCACGGCCCTCGGAATGTCCCCAAACCGGTCAATGAGCTCATCCCTCATGTCGTCGGCCTCAGCCTCGTTCTCGATGCCGGAGATCCTTTTGTAAATCTCCAGCTTCTGTACCTCGTTTTTAATATAAGAAGGCGGGATGAAGGCATCGATATTGAAGTCAATGACCGTGTCGAAGGCTTCCTCCGTGCCCTCTCCCCGGATAGCCTTTACGGCTTCATTTAAAAGCTTGCAGTAAAGATCGTAGCCGATGGCCTCCATGTGGCCGTGCTGCTCGGCTCCAAGGAGGTTCCCGGCGCCCCGGATCTCCAGATCCCGCATGGCAATCTTAATGCCAGAGCCAAGCTCCGTGAATTCCCGGAGGGCCGCCAGCCGCTTTTCGGCCACCTCTTTCAAAAGCTTGTTCCGCTTATACATGAGAAAGGCGTAAGCCGTCCGCCCCGAGCGGCCCACCCGGCCCCTGAGCTGATAAAGCTGGGACAGGCCGAACCGGTCCGCATCGTGGATAATCATGGTATTCACGTTGGAAATGTCCAGCCCCGTCTCGATGATGGTAGTGGAAACCAGCACGTCAATCTCCCCGTCGATAAAGTCCAGCATGATCCGCTCCAGCTGCTGCTCCTTCATCTGGCCGTGGGCATAAACCACCACCGCCTCCGGCGCCAGCTTCTGGATCTTCACCGCAACGTCCTCGATGTCCCGGACCTTGTTGTACACGTAGTACACCTGTCCGCCTCTGGCTCTCTCCCGTTCGATGGCCTCCCTGACCATCTCTTCATTATATTCCATGACGTAGGTCTGGGTGGGCACCCGTCCAGTGGGCGGCTCCTCCAAAACGCTCATATCCCGGATCCCCGCCAGACTCATATGGAGGGTCCGGGGAATCGGCGTGGCCGTCAGGGTCAGCACGTCCACATTTTCCCGAAGCTTTTTGATCTTCTCCTTATGAGCCACGCCGAAGCGCTGTTCCTCGTCGATGATCAAAAGGCCCAGGTCCTTGAAGGCCACGTCCGGCGAAAGCACCCGGTGGGTCCCGACGATCACGTCCACCAGCCCCTTTTTCAGATCGGCCAGAGTCTTTTTCTGCTCGCCGGCAGTCCGGAACCGGGAAAGCATGTCCACCCGCACCGGGAAATTCATCATCCGCTGGACGAAGGTATTATAATGCTGCTGGGCCAGGATTGTGGTGGGCACCAGATAGACCACCTGCTTCCCCTCCTGCACCGCCTTGAAAGCCGCCCGGATGGCGATCTCCGTTTTTCCGTAGCCCACGTCCCCGCAGATCAGCCGGTCCATGATCTTTCCGCCCTCCATGTCCCGCTTAACCGCCTCGATGGCCGCCTCCTGGTCCTCCGTGGCCTCATAGGGGAACAGCTCCTCAAACTCCCGCTGCCAGACCGTGTCCGGCCCGTAGCAAAAGCCCTCGCTTCTCTGCCTGGCCGCATAAAGCTCCACCAGGTCTTTGGCAATGTTCTTCACCGCCCCTTTTGCCCTGGCCTTGGTCCGTCCCCATTCCTGGCCGCCCAGGCGGTTCAGCTTCGGCGCCTTCGCCCCGGCCCCCGCATATTTCTGGATCATGTCAAGCTGGGTCACCGGCAGGTACAGGCTCCCGTTCCCTCCGTACTCCAGCTTGATATAGTCCCTGGTAATGTGATCCACCTCGATCTTCTCGATGCCCCGGTAAATGCCCAGGCCGTGGTTTTCATGGACCACATAGTCCCCCACGGAAAGCTCGGAAAAGCTCTGGATCTTCCGCCCCTCGTAGACGGTCCTTTTCCGGCGCTTTTTCTTCTCCGCCCCGAACATGTCACTTTCCGGGATCACCACGAACTTAATGAGCGGATACTCAAAGCCCCGGTGCAGGGTCCCATAAAGGACGCAGATTTCTCCCGGAAGGATTTCCTTGTCCTCATCCTCCGTGTAATTGGCCAGAAGCCCGTACTGCTCCCTGAGATCCTTCGCAAGCCTGGCCCCTCTGGTGCGGGAACCGCACAAAAGGGCCACCCGCCATTTCTCCTTTTTCCATTTTTTCAGGTCGCCCACCAGAAGCTCGAACCCGTTCTTATAGGAATTGCCGTTCTTCACGGTCATGCTGTACCGCTTTTTCACCGGAAAGGCTTTCTGCTCCAGGGCGGAAAACAGGACGCTCCGCTTCCCGGAGAGGGCCGCCGCCGTCCGGCCCGCCGAATAAAGGATATCCGTCTGGCCCGGCAGGAGGTACCCTTTCTCCAGCCGGTTCTGCATGCTGTCTCTGAATTCCGCCTCCAAAACCTCCGCTTTCTCCAAAATCCTCGCCGGCTCGTCCAGAAACACCGGGGAGCCCTCCCCGAAATAATCTGCGAAGGACACCGTTTCCCGGCAGAAATACCGGATACAGCTTTCCAGCGCCCCCGGAAACCAGCCCCCCCTGAGCTCTTCCGCAAGCCCCTTCACGGCCGTATCCAGCCTGTGGGCCTCCTCTATGCGGCCTGCCTCCCGAAGAGCTCCCGCCGAAGCCTTCCGCTCCTTTTCCATCTTCAAAAGCCCCGCCTCAAGGCCCTCCGGCGGGATCACCAGCTCCCTGGCCGGATACAGGCGCACGGAAGGCAGACGCTCGATGGACCGCTGGCTCTCTGCGTCAAAGGAACGGATGGAATCCACCTCATCCCCCCAAAGCTCGATGCGGACCGGGTTTTCCTCCGTCAGCGGGAACACGTCCAAAATCCCGCCCCGGATGCAGAACTGGCCCCCCTGCTCCACCTGGCCGCACCGTTCATAGCCCATGCCCGTAAGAGCCGACTTCGCCTCCTCCATGGAGAACTCCTCCCCCTCCTCCACGGTAAGGACGCTGTCCTCCAGGGCCTTTAAGGGCATCAGGTGGTCCATACAGCCATCCACCGTCGTGATCACGGTCCCCCGCTTTCCCTCCAGAAGCTGCTTTAACACCAGAAGCCGCTTTCCGCTTAAAACCTTTCCCTGAAGGTCCGCCCCGGAGAACAGCAGATCCTTTGCAGGATACAAAAACACCTCCGGATCAAAGGTCCTGTAATCGTCGTAAATATCCCTCGCCCTGGCGTCGCTGTAGGTCACCACCAGCTTGAAGGGAAACTCCCTCCCAAGCTCCGCCATCTGGTGTACCTTCTGAGAATCCGTGCCGCCGCTGACAGAAACAGGACCCCTGCCTCTGCAAAGGTCCTCTTTTGTATCTTCGTATTCCTTAAGCTCCGGCAGCGGGTTTCGAAATGAGCCTGCCATCTGTCACCTCCGTATTCTGTACTTACTTGAGTTTTGCATTTTGTTATCGCAGGTAAATACGGAAGAAAAGCGGTTCTTTTCACACCAGAACACGCTTCCGCTCATGATAGCTCGCAGCGGTACATAAGAGAATTCCTCCGCTTAGGCTCGGAATTCTCTAAGTACCGGCGGCTTTCATACGGTTCTGGCTTAGAAAAAACCGTTTTCTTCCTGACGAATGCAAAATGTAAAAACTCAGGCATCCTCATGGCTTCTTCTTTCCATTAAACTGATTCATGGCCTCAGACATCTGCCCGTTTACAATAAGAGCGGCAGCCTGCGCCGCCTGGTCAATGGCCTCCCGCACGCCGGCAAGCTCTTCTGCGGGAAAGCGGCCCAGCACGTAATCGGCCAGATCCATCCGGGAGGGCTTATCCCCCACCCCGATCCGGATCCTGGGAAACAGATCCGAGCCCAGACAGGAAATAATGCTCTTCATCCCGTTGTGGCCGCCGGCGCTTCCCTTTTCCCGGATCCGAAGCCGCCCCACATCCAGATTGATATCGTCATAGATAACCAGGATCTCCTCCGGCAAAAGCTTATAATAGGCGGCCGCCGCCTGGATGCTCTCCCCGCTCAGGTTCATATAGGTCTGCGGCTTTACAAGGACCACCCTCTGCCCCTCGATAACGCCCTTTCCGATCAGCGCCTTATGCTTCTTCGTATCCACTCCGATCCGGTACCTTTCCGCCAGCACGTCGATGGCCCCGAATCCTACGTTATGCCTGGTTCCGGCATATTTAAAACCCGGATTCCCAAGTCCCGCAATGATAAACATAGCAATCTTTTACCTCTACTTCGTTTTTTTCCAGGAGGAAGGGTTAAACAGGATCAGCATGGGGAACAGCTCCAGTCTCCCCGCCAGCATGCAGAACGAAAGCACCAGCTTGCTGAAAACAGAGAATCCGGCAAAATTTCCCATGGGCCCCACGGCAGAAAGGCCCGGCCCGATATTCCCAAGAGCCGAAAGCACCGCCGTAATCGTCGATTCGATATCATAGCCGTCGATCGAGATTAAGATCATGGCCGTTCCGGCAATCATCATATATGTGGCAAAAAAGATCAGGATCCCTTTTAATACACTCCGTTCGATGATCCGCCCGTCCATTCTGGGCGCATGGACCCGCCTCGGGTGGATCAGCCGCCTGAATTCCTCCCGAAGCGCCTTCACAAGCGCCAGAAGGCGGCTCACCTTGATACCGCCGCCGGTAGACCCGGCGCTGGCTCCCACGATCATCAGGACCACGATTACCATCCGGCTGAAGGTGGGCCACAGGTTAAAATCCGTCGAACTGTATCCTGTGGTGGTTATAATGGACGACACCTGGAAAAAAGCGCTCCGGACGGCGTCCGGCCAGGACCCGTCATAATAATCCCTGGCAATGTTCAGAGTCATGCACGCCACGGCCGCCCCGATAAGTCCCAGATACAGCCTGAATTCCTCGTTCTTAAACACATCCTTCACCTGCTTTTTAAGCAGCAGATAATACAGGCTGAAGTTCACGCCGAACAGCATCATAAACACGGCGATCACCCACTCCGCCGCCGGATTCCCGTAAGCGCCCACGCTGGCGTTCATATTGGAAAAGCCGCCGGTGCCCGCACTTCCCATGGAATGGATCACCGAATCAAATAAGGGCATCCCCGTGGCAAGCAGGCAGAGAATATGTAAAATCGTCAGTCCGAAATAGATCAGATACAGGATCCTGGCCGTCTCCTTAAGCCTGGGAACCACCTTTCCCGGCGTCGGGCCGGGGCTTTCCGCCCTTAGAAGCTGGACATTGGAAGCGTCCATGTTGGGAAGGATCGCCAGTACGAAAACCAGGATCCCCATGCCCCCGATCCAGTGGGTAAAGCTCCGCCAGAACATAAGGC
>CATJIW010000080.1 GCA_949740745.1 uncultured Lachnospiraceae bacterium
TTCTGTATCTGGACACCCATCCGGAAGACCAGGAAGCCCTGGCCTACTACAAGAACATGAGAGACGCCAGGGAGGCCGCCGTAAGCGCTTACGAAAATCAGTTCGGCCCCCTGACCAAGGACGGCGTGAAGGACTGCGCCGATTATTGGGTATGGGTCAACGGCCCCTGGCCCTGGGAAGGAGGTGCAAGTAAATGTGGAACTATGAGAAAAGGCTGCAATACCCGGTAAACATCACAACTCCCAACGCCAAACTTGCCAGCGTAATCATCAGCCAGTATGGCGGGCCATATTGCGGCAGCCTATAAGCATCCAACGCATAAAAAAAAAGCCACAATCCTTTTCAGGCCTGTCCGGCCTGCCGCCCCTTCCGGGGCTTATGCTTTCGTTTTTTGCTTCCGCCGGAAACCGATGCGGGCCATCGCCCGGTCCACGGCCTCCTCCAGAGCTTTATCCCTCTCCTCCTGCGTCAGGTTCAGCGTTTTTTTATCTTTGTCTACAAATTCAAGGACAAATTTCATAAGCACCTCCTTTTTATCAGTCTATTCAAACTGGACGTCCGATTTTCCGACCTCTCAGGCGGCTGTTTTCCAAAAATCCTTGCGCTCTCTTTGGCGTTGTAGTAAAATCAAGTCACTGAAGCATTGCTAAATGTTTCGCAGCACAGCTATAAAATAATTTCTATTATATATTGCCATCAAAGCCGGGACTGTCGATACATTGATCTTTTACAGGCATTTGCGAAACTCTAAAATCCTTTGAATATTCCGGCAATATTTCCGGGAAAAGCCCTTTGCGCTGCGGAAAATTGCTTAATAAATCTTTTATACAAAAAGGAGAAATAAACTTATGATATCTGATCGGCCTTTTCAGACATTTCAAAGCGAAGAAGAAAAACTTACCTTTCTTAAAAAATATAGGCTTGCATCCCCAAAAGCTTCAGAAATTAAGCCCCTGTATTACAAAGGCCGCGATGTTTCTTCGCCTGTCGAATGCGACGTCCTTGGCTATGAGCGTGAATATATGGACAGCGCTACGCTTGTCATCCATTACGAATCCAAAACCTGTTTTATACTCAGCTTATATCTGAAGCAAATGCAGCAGCCCAACTTCAGTGTGGATTCTTTGGGGGATGACCAGGAAGACAGAGGACAAGCGACTAAAGCGGCCGATACGTCAAATAAACCGCTTTTCGAAACACCGGCTAAAACAGATAACAAAAATCCTTCCTGCGGCCCGTCTTATCTTAAAAAAATACAAAATTTACTGGATGCGATCATTCTGTCCAATGAACTTCCGCCGCAATCTTTGTGCCTGCGTTCCAATGTCTCTTCCAGAGGAAAAAATGCAGGCAGGGAAATCTCAAAATCCATATGCATTTATGAACCGCCGTTTCCTCCCGGTTCTTCATCCTTAAAAGATAATGGCCGAAACGATGTAATCATGAACTTTCAGGAAAAAGACGGCGGACGCACTTTGGAGTTTTCAATTTCCAATCAGCAATTTGGCGATATCCCCTGCCCTGACACTGCGACCGTTAAAACAATTAAATCGAATCCCTCTTCAACCTATGTATTTTTTGATGTTGATGATCCCTCCTTGCATGATTATATCACTTCAAACATTTACTACTGCCTTTCCAACTATAGATCCGGCACCAGTTTTGCATGCTGCAGCCGTTTTGAGCAATGCTCTGACGCCTTAAAATGTGTTCATGAAAACAAGCTTTACTCTAAGCGGTGTAAATACAGAGCAAATCTGGAAAATGGACGGGTTTTTTACGGCAGACACAAAAATACCATATCGGAGGTTCATGTGGATAATCCATCCGTTTCCCAAAGACAAGCTGATCCTTCTTTTAGATTATATGATTTTGTTACCTTAGATTTTGAAACTGCCAATAATTACATGAACAGCGCATGCTCTGTCGGTATTGCCGCCATTTCCGGAAACGAAATTGTAAAAAAAGAGTATGCTTTAATAAAGCCTCCAACTGACTTTTTCAGCCAAAAGAATGTTGATATCCATGGAATTACCTACGACATGGTTTCTTCTTCCCCGCCTTTTCCTGACATTCTTCCTTTAATTTGGCATTACATATCTAATTGTACTTATGTCATTGCGCACAATGCCCGTTTTGATATGTCTGTACTTTTTGAATCTGCAAAACAGTATGGAGTCCAGCTTCCTGACTTTATTTACATTGACAGCATCGATTTTACTTCTGTGGTTCGTGAATGCAAGAACTCTCTTGACGCCTGCTGCGATTATTTTCAAATTCCGTTGGAAAATCATCATAATGCCCTGGCCGATTCCGTTGCGTGTGCAAATATAATTCTGGCCGCTGTTGCCCGCTCTCCGTATGATTCATTATCTGACTATTTGTCCGGTTTCCCTGGCATAGCAAAGCATTTGTATTCCGATTTAACATCCATTAAAATTATGGGATTTTCAAAACCCTCTGATAAAAAGAAAACGGCGCCTTCCCCCTTATATGCACAGGATGATGCCATGATTGATATCCCCTTTTCAGATTGTACATATATTGATATTCTCGGAAAAAGATTTGTCTTAACAGGAGTCTTTTCTCTGATTCCCAAAAAAGAGCTTATTTCCTACCTTGTCGGCAGCGGCGGCGCCGTGCAGGCCTCCGTATCTTCAAAGACAGATTTTTTGATTGTTGGTTCCGATCGTGAACCTGCGTGGAAGCATGGCAACTATGGCTCTAAACTGGAAAAAGCTATTAACTTGATAAATTGCGGAAATGAAAATTTGAGAATACTTAAAGAAAAAAATTTTTTAGATATGATGAATGAAAATACAAAATAGAAAGGAATATTCTCTCCTATTATAGGACATCTTCTTTTCTATCCGTGCTGTCTTATTCTTTATATTCTGTCAATAGTATAAGGAAATAAACATGTGCATACACAGCCGGGGGTTTTCTTTTTGGAAAGCTCCCGGCTGTTTTCGATTGAAGGAAGTCCTCGCAAGGCTCAGGGCAGATTGGAAGCCGCTTCCCCTCTTCCCGAAAAAAGGATTTCAGGAGAAGCAGATCCCATTGCCCCCACGGCGCCGGCCAGTTCCCGATTCGCCTAAAGCGATACAGCATCACATAACGTACAGGCGTTTTGCATAGGCTGATAATGCAAAGGGCGGGTATGCATCAGGGGAATATATTCCGAGAAACGCCTGCCCTTTATCTTGTTTAAAAAACGCTGTATGAAGATCCGGGACGGCCATGTCTCCAAAGTAAATCTGTGTGCACTGCCGCACGCCAATGCAGAGAGGTGATCCCATGAAAAACGGAGCCTGCTACATCCGTGTTTCCACTGCCGGACAGGAAGAGCTCTCTCCCGATGCGCAGAGACGACTTCTTTTAGAGTACGCCGAAAAGAATGACATTTTCATCAGCAAAGACTATATTTTTATAGAAAACGGTATTTCTGGCCGGCATGCGAATAAGCGGCCGGAATTTCAACGCATGATTTCCGCCGCAAAATCTGAAGAGCGTCCTTTTGATATGATCCTCGTCTGGAAATACTCCCGCTTCGCCAGGAACCAGGAGGAAAGCATCGTTTACAAATCCCTGCTCAAAAAACAGTGTAATGTGGATGTCATAAGCATCTCTGAGCCGCTGATCGACGGCCCCTTCGGCAGTTTGATTGAGCGCATCATTGAGTGGATGGACGAATACTACTCCATCCGTTTGTCCGGCGAGGTTATGCGAGGTATGCAGGAAAAAGCCAGGCGCGGAGGATATCAGGCCGCCATCCCCCTGGGGTACCAATACAATGGCCCCGGTACCATTCCGTCTGTAATCGAAGCGGAGGCATCCATAATCCGCTACATTTTTCAGGCTTATGCTGAACAGGGGCTTGACCGGACTGCGATTGCCCGACGTCTGAACGATTCCGGAAAGCGCACAAAGCGGGGGAATCTGTACGAAAAACGAAATATTGAATACGTCCTGAAAAATCCCTTTTACATTGGCAAAATACGCTGGAACCGGGCGCCGCACTCCTCTTACCGGGAGAACCCCGAAGACGAAATCATTATCGCTGACGGGGCTCATGAACCCATCATTGCTCAGGAGCTCTTTGAACGGGCAAACGCCCGCCTGCGGTCAGAAAGCCGTACCGCTAAATCCAGAAGCGTCTCCGCCTGCCGGCACTGGCTGTCCGGTCTCGTCCGCTGTTCCGTTTGCGGCGCTTCCCTCTCTTACAGCCGTCCCGCCGGCGGGTTTCAGTGCTGGAAGTACGCCAGAGGGGTCCATGGGGAATCCTGCTATATATCCTCAGCAAAGCTGGAAGTATCCGTAATCCGCGGCCTGGAAGAGTTCCTCAGTGGAAAAAAGTTTGCTTATGAATACCGTGCCCCCTCCCTTCCTGACGCAGGGATCCGGACCGGGTCCCTCCAAAAGGAGCTCGGCCGGATTGCCTCCAGGGAAGAGCGTGTGAAGCTGGCGTATGAAAACGGAATTGATACCCTGGAGGAATATCGAAGCAACAGGCTCCGTCTTCAAAAGGAACGGGAACGCCTGCAGGATGAGCTCCGGAAAGAAATTGAGCGTGCCCCTGCTGCAAGGAAGCCAGGCCGGGAGGAAATCCTCAGGCAGATTCAGGATGTGTACAATGTTGTCTCTGATGGCTCCGTGGATCAGGAGACAAAAGGAAATCTTATGCGGGAGTTATTTGGCGATATCGCCTATGACCGGAAAAATGACATCCTTACCTTCCGGATCACGATCTCCCAAAACATTTGAATCTCATTGAAAATAATGGCCCGCCATACTATAGGTTACCGTAATACGGCGGACCGGATGGGGAAATGGGCGCATCCATGCGCTATCTTTCTCAGCGCTATGCCATGCCCTACAAGCAGGGGCAGGCCATCCTGACGGATATCGGTACTGAAGAACTGGCCCATTTGGAGATCATCGCTACCATTGTCCATCAGCTAACCCGTAACCTGACGGCAGAACAGCTGGAGGAACAAGGGTTCGCTCCCTATTATATTGACCATACTGCAGGAATTTGGCCCCAGTCGGCCGGCGGCTTCCCCTTCAGCGCCAGCCAGTTCCAGTCCACCGGTGATCCCATTGCAGATCTCTATGAGGATATGGCAGCAGATGGGGCGATTTTATAAGAACAACATTAACAGGTTTCGAAGGGCAAAAGCCCTAAAAATTCCAATGGATCTCGATCGGAACATTGCGGGTGCCGGGAATCCGTTTGCCGACGGAGATATGATCGATCAGCTTATCTACCGTTTCCCTGTCCAGCTTTTCCAGATTCGTATACTGTTCGATCAACTGGCGGCGGTTGTCCCCGGTCTGCATTTTTTCCGCGATCCCCGCAAGCTGTATTTCGGCTTCCATAACCAGTTTTTCAAACCGCTCTTTCTCGGCGGAGAAGTCTCTGGAAAACTCCATATACTCCTGTTCCGATATGATCGACTTCACTTTGTCCAAATATAACTCACGGATACACCTGGCATATTCACCGGCTTTTTTCTGATATGCGGTAATCTCCTTTTCCAACCGTCTCTTCTGTTCCGTCAGGTGATTGTGGAATTCAACCTTTTCTTCCAGTTCGTCTTTGTCAAGATATTCTCCGGAAAGACGGTTGATCTCACCGATGACGGCCTGTTCCAGCCTCGCCACGGAAATAAAAGAGCCCTCACAGGCATCCTTCGACACATGGCGGTTTGAACAGTAAAGGTAACGTCGCCCGTCCGCCAGCTTGTTGGAGCGCATGGTATAGCCGCAGTTCACACAGCGGGCCTTTCTGGCAAAAAGACCGATCTCCCCCGTTACAAACGGCTTTGCCCGTTCTGCGATCAGAGCCTGAACTTTATCCCACAACTCACGGTCTATGATCGGTTCATGGGTGCCTTCCACCACATACCACTGGTCTTTCGGCCTGGGCCTGTTCTGCTTTGTTTTGTAAGAAACACTCCCGTATTTCCCCTGTACCATATTTCCGATGTATATTTCATTACACAGCATGTTGGAGATCGCAAAATATTTCCAGAGAGTGCTCTGCTTTTTCTTCGGCTGTTGATACCGCAGGCCATGCAACCGCTTATACTCCGTCGGATTGGGGATTCCCCTGTCATTCAACATCCTGGCGATCGCGGTTTTTCCATAGCCCCTCGAAAACAGGGTAAACACTTCCCGGACGATTTCTGCGGCCTCCTCGTCAACGATCAAGTGCCCTTTTTGTTCCGGGTCTTTCTTATATCCGTACAGCGCAAAGGCCCCGATATGGAGGCCGTTCTCCCGGCGGTTTTTTAAAACGCTCTTGATATTCTCGGACATGTCCTCCAGATACCACTCGTTGACAAGGCCGTTGATCTGGCGTGATTTCTTATTTCCCTTGTTGGCTGTGTCGGCATTATCCACGATGCTGACGAAGCGCACGCCCCAGATGGGAAACAGGCCATGGATATACTTTTCCACCAGCTCCAGTTCCCTGGTGAAGCGGGACTGTGCTTTGCAGAGGACAATATCGATGTTCCGATGTTCCGCATCCGACAGCAGTTTCTTAAACTCCGGGCGGTTCCGGTCTGCCCCGGTATAATCGTCGTCACTGTAGATTCGGTAAATCTCCCAGCCTTGTTCCAGGGCATACTGGATCAGCATAGACTTCTGATTCTGGATACTTCCGGAATCGTCCGTCTCAAATTGTTTGTTCTTATCCTCTTCCGATAAGCGGCAATAAATACCAACCTTCAAGTTTGTCATGTTTTCTCCCTTTCCGGGAAATCGAAAATCCGTCAGCCGGCGGCTTTTCGATATAGCAACAAAACAAACCATTCCTACATAGTTTATCATACACTACAGGAAATGGTCTGTAAATGTTGTCAGCCGGCGGCTGTACACCCTCTGTTTTTTTCCCGTTGATCGATCAGCTCGATCCATCTTCTGGTGAATTCTTTTTTTAAATCCTTTTCATTGCCGCTTTTAAAAATATTTTTGCAGATCACCTGTGTTTCTTTTGCCATTCTGTCACCCTCCCTTTATTTTCCCCATGCTCTCGGAGGCGAATCATACCCGCACTTTGCATTAACAGCCTATGCAAAAGCGCTTGTACGTTATGTGGGCGGGCATTCGTTATCTTCTACACAAAGCCCCACGCTGACCGCCAAGGCCCGGTCAACTTCTGCAAAGGATCCACGATCCAGCACACCGACAAACTCCCGCAACCGCTTCTTATCAATCGTTCTAATCTGCTCCAACAAAACGATGGAATCCCGATTCAGGCACTCTCCCCCGCTTACACTCACATGAATGGGGAGTGCCGTCTTTGCCTGTGTCCGACTCGTAATGGCGGCGGCGATCACCGTAGGGCTGTGCCTGTTGCCCGTGTCGTTGGAAATGATAAGTACAGGACGTATCCCTCCCTGTTCCGAACCGATCACCGGATTCAGATCTGCGTAGTAAATGTCGCCACGCTTGATTGTTTTTTTCATATTGCTTTATCCTCCTGGTTAGATTTAGGCCGTTTCCAGCCTATGTAACTGCATTCCTATTTGTCCTAGACACCCCGAAATGCAATCTGCCAAAGGCAAAGGGAAGTCGCCAAACGGCCGGCGGCGAACCGGCTCCACGGGAGTCTCACCCCAACTGTCCTTCTGACAGAGCCGCCCTCATTGCCTGCGGCGGAGTGGATACCGCTCGGACTGTGACTGGACGGGAGTACCATTGTGCTCTTCGTGGGTCATGGCGGAACCGGGGGCCGCCCGGCATTTTGAGTCGGCATTGATCCGCTCGTTACTCTCCGGCAAAAAACCGGAGGGTAAGGTCATGGCGTACCGCTACACACGCTTATGCTCATCACAATCACGAAGAGGATGTATTTGGCGAATGATCATTCAGTTGTCAATGTCCTACCCTGTTTCCGCCGCACAACGGAAAACAGGTGAAAGGATTTTGATATCCCTTCACCTGTTTGCTCACTGAAACGTCATAATGCAAGGTACTATTTTAAAATTTTTTTCAGATTATTTAACGCCGTCTGTACGGTGCATTGAATGGCCTGCCGTTTACATCCCTCCAGCTTTGCGATCTGCTCGTAGGTAAGCCCGCCGAAAAAATACAAAAGCAATCTGCGTCTTTGTGTTTCGGGAAGTTTGATGATTGCCTTATGTAATGCTTCACGCTCCTGCTTTTTTATCACGGCATCCTCCAGGCTCTCCGGCCGGCAAAAGGCCCGATCGTTTAAAGCGGCATCTGATAACTCGGAATGTTCGATGTGCCTGCTCAACCGATTCAGATAAGAGATGTCCTCAAGCTCGAATCTGTCGAATGCTTCATATAATACCTTATCAATCTCCACCTCCTGTAACATATCAAGCCCGTCTTTAAAAGAAACATATGAATGTCCGTCTATCACCGTTAACCTATATGGGTTATATTTGTCTTTTTTTCTGTGCGGATGTTTTTCATCCATTACCATTTCCTCCTGTCAATTTGTTAATTTGAAAAAACAAATTGACAGGGGGGCTTTTGTTGTGCAAAAGTACCCTTTTTTTACAACAACGTATCATTAGTAGTACGCCTTTTCAGGGTACAAAAAAAGCGTACCCTTTAGTTAGGATACACTTATCATCGTCTTCTTTTTTATAGCACTTTAAATGAAGAATTATGAAAGTTAAAAAATGCCATAATCTCCACGCTTTTTGTAGAAACTATGGCATTAACAGTTGTTTCTTATCTTTCATCATCCTTTATGGCCTAACGAAATCTTATCATGATTCCCATGACAACAATCCAGACAGCCATGCCAATAAATGACAATGCCGCAAAATCAACTGCGATACGCAAAATGTTATCTATGATCTTTCGATAATTATCGTCTTGTTCCACTACAACCCTATTCGTACCTTCTCCATCTTTTCCTAATTCTTCCATCAACTTCTCAATGAGCATTCTATCTTCTTCCGTATAAGTCTCGCTCCAGCTATCACAAAAATACCTGATACAGCCCTTCTCACTGGTACAATCTTTCTTCCGAAAGCACTTTACTCCACAAACCATATAAACAATGCTCCAGACAGCACAGCAAATAGCAAATAATGCAATCAAAATACTCATAACCCAGCCACTGATTCCCATCCACTTTTCTCCTCATCATTTAACTTTTCCTGAATCTGCCAATAACTATACCTGAATTATTCACGACTATGCCGTGAAAGTGGTTGAAAACCACATAGTTACTGTATTTAAGCTGTTTATTGCTTTTCATCTATTAAATGAATAAAAA
>CATJIW010000081.1 GCA_949740745.1 uncultured Lachnospiraceae bacterium
AGGCCGAAGAGACTACCCAGGCCGATACCGAGCCGGCAGCCACGCAGGCGCCGCCGCAGACCCTGGCCCCGGCAGCCACCCAGGCAGAGACGGAACCGGAGACAGAAGCGGGGCCGGAGGGCATGGTGCGAAGCTTTCTGACCGGCAAGTGGGTGCCGGAAGAGATCGGAAGAAGACGCCCTGCGGCAGTTATGATCAGCAACGTGCTGGCGGCGCAGCCCACCTACGGCTTAAGCCATGCGGACGTGGTCTACGAGACGCCCGGCGAGGCCAGCGCCGTCCGGTTCGTGGCGATTTTTGAACAGTATGACGACATAAAAGAGATCGGCTCCGTCCGGAGCGCCAGGACTTATCATGCGTTCATTCAGGAAGAGTTTGAATCCATTTTCTTTCATTACGGACAGGCCGAGTACGCCAGGCCCTATCTGGAGGGCGGGGAGTGCGAATGTGTCAACGGCGTGACGGGAGCCAGCGAGTGGGCCTACCACAGCATGGACGACAGAGAGGCGCCCCACCATCACTTCACCAACGGGGAGGAGATCAAATACGCCATCGAGCGGCTGGGCTATTCCACGGAATATCCGGAAAAATACCTGCAAAACGGCCATTATAAATTTCTGGAAGAGGGAGAGGCTCCCCATATGCCTGGCGCCGCTCCCGCCAACAAGGTTACCGTCGGGTACGTGTCCAACAAGCCCTGGTTTGAATACAATCCAGAAGACGGCCTTTACTACCGGTATCAGTTCGAAAAGCCCCACGTGGACGTGGGAAACGACGACGTGCAGCTGGCCTATGACAACATCATCATCCAGGTCTGCAATTACGAGCATTACGACAATACCGACTACCTGAACATCGACATGCAGAGCGGAGGTCCCGGCCAGTTTATTACCGGCGGACAGGTGATCCCCGTGACCTGGAAAAAGGACGGCGTCTGGGGCGTGACCCGCTACTACGATTCCGAGGGGAACGAAATCCGGCTCAAGCAGGGACGCACCTGGGTCTGCATCGTCCGCACCGAGCGGGCAAACCGGGTAGAGATCGAGTAAGGAACCGATTTTCTTCCATAATTTCCACATAATAAGGAATCCCTCCTGCATATACTTAATCAGCATATACAGGAGGGATTTTTTATGGACAGTTTTCACGTATACAAAGATATCGAGGCACGGACGGGAGGGGAGATCTACATAGGTGTGGTGGGGCCTGTCCGTACGGGAAAATCCACCTTCATCAAACGGTTTATGGATCTTCTGGTGCTTCCCGGCATGGAAGATGCCAACGAAAGGAGCCGGGCCCAGGATGAGCTTCCCCAGTCGGCGGCGGGAAAGACCATCATGACCACGGAGCCCAAATTCATCCCCAAGGAGGCGGCGGAAATCGAAGTGGGAGACGCCAGGGTGAAGGTGCGGCTCATCGACTGCGTGGGCTACATGGTGGAAGGGGCCAGCGGCCATGTGGAGAACGACGAGGAGCGGCTGGGGAAGACCCCCTGGGTCGATTACGAGATCCCCTTTACCCAGGCGGCGGCCATCGGGACGGAGAAGGTCATCAAGGAGCACTCCACCATCGGGATCGTCATTACCACCGACGGTTCCTTCGGGGAGATTCCGAGACCCGGATACATAGACGCAGAGCGGCAGACCATTGAGGAATTAAAGAGGATCGGGAAGCCCTTCCTCATGCTTTTAAACACCAACCGGCCTTATTCCGACGAGGCAAAGGAGCTTTCGGCCGAGCTTTCGGCCGAGCACGGCGTCCAGGTGCTTCCGGTCAACTGCGAACAGCTGAAGAAAGACGACATAACCCGGATTTTGGGCGAGGTGCTGAACGAATTCCCGGTGACGGAGCTGGACTTCTTCATGCCCAAATGGGCGGAAATCCTGCCGGCGGAGCACTGGCTGAAGGAACAGATCGTCACCATCGTGAAATCGATGATGGGAGACATTGTCCAGATGAAGGACCTGGTCCAGGAATACGCCCAGCCGGAGGAATCCTCCGTGCGGCGGGTCCGCCTTCGGAAGGCCGATTATTCCGACGGGACGGTGGCCCTGGACGTAATGGTGGACGACGAGGTCTATTACCAGATCCTGAGCGATTACACGGGAATGGAGATAAGCGGTGAATACCAGCTTATGGGCATCCTCAAACAGTTTGCCAGAACCAGGGGCGAATACGGAAAGCTTAAAAACGCCATGGATGCGGCGAGACAGAAGGGCTACGGCGTCATTATGCCGGAGCGGAGCGAGATCCTTTTAGACGACCCGGAGGTCATCAAACACGGCAACAAGTTCGGCGTGAAGATCCACGCCCAGGCTCCCTCCATCAATCTGATCCGCGCCTCCATCGAGACGGAGCTGGCTCCCATCGTGGGAGACGAGAAGCAGGCGGAGGACCTGATCACTTACATCCGGGAGAACAGCCGGGAAAACGAGGACGGCGTCTGGAACACCAGCATCTTCGGAAAATCCATCGAACAGATCGTTACCGACGGCATTCAGACCAAGGTGGCCCAAATGACCGACTCCTGCCAGATGAAACTTCAGGATACGCTGCAGAAGATCATCAACGATTCCAACGGAGGGATGATCTGCATCATTATATAGGATACTGCGCCCATGCGGGCGGCCATGCCCCGGACGGCAGGTTTCCACCGCTTCCCGATAATGCGGAACCGGCGGAAATGCCGTCCGGGAATTTTTTGCATAGTGATAATAAAAAAATGACAAACAAGGGGCCTGCGGCCGAAAAAAACAGGAGAATCCCCCCTTCTTATTGACATTCTTGAGAAAAATGTATAATATGCAAGAAAGATCCCTTATTATGCATGCAAAACAAGTAGGTGGAGAAAAATTCTTATCATGATAAAAAAACAGGAAGGCCAGGTACAGCGTCACGGACTGCCAAAAAGCCGCCTGCCGCAGAAAGGAACCTACGGTTATGAACAGTGAATTAATCCAATATGCGAAGCTGGTCCCTTTTCTGGGAAAAACCCTTGGAAACAGCTTCGAAATCATTCTTTATGACATGACGGATCCGTCCTGTCCCGTCATCGCTTCGGCGAACAGTATTTTAGAGGACCAGGAAAAGCTTCGGGCCTTCCTTCCGGAAGCCGCCTCCGGCCGCCGGATCCGTTCCAGAGGGTATCTGGCCAACTATCCCTTTCCTGCCGAATCCGGAAAAATGCTCAAGCTTTCGGCATATCTTATTCCCGGACCGGGAGACGAGGTGCTGGGAGCGCTCTGCGTCTGCCTGCGCTGCGAGCTGTTTTTCCAGATGGATGCTTTTCTGAAGGAGACGCTCCGGTTCCAGGCGGAAGAGATCGGCCGGGACGCACCTGCGCCGGAGCCGCCCGAATCTTCGCCGGAGCTTTCTCTGGACACCGTCTGGGAGGTTATCCGGGAATCCGGCGTAGCGCCGGAACGGGCCACCCAGAAGGAGAGGATGCAAATTCTGTTCACCCTATACGGTATGGGAGTGTACAATCTGAAAGGCGCCGTGGCCCGGACGGCAGAGGCCCTCCGGATTTCGGAGCAAAGCGTATACCGCTACCTGGCAAAAATCAAAAAAGCCGGGGAGAGTTGTTGACTTTCCTTTTTTATGGTATTCTGATAAGAAGCCTCCCGCAGCCAGAATAAAGAAAACAGGGCGGGACGGAATGCTTCACACATAATTTTTTGTTTTCTCATGACAGAAGGAGACGACAGACCATGGACAGGCAGACAATGACCTATGTAGGATTTTTCCTGGCGGCCTGCGCAATTCTTTTCCTCCAGTCGGTAATCGCCGGACGAAGGAAAAAGGAGAGGCTGAAAGCGAAAATCCGGGAGCAGTGGGGAAAAATCCCCCGGAGGGAATACACCCTGGAGGAATTCGAAAAAATCTCTCATTATTATGAGCGGAGGAAGGACGGCCGGTTTTCCATCGACGACATTACCTGGAACGACCTTGGGATGGACGACGTGTTCCTGCTTCTTAACACGGCGGATTCCGCTGTCGGCGAGGAATACCTCTACCGGACGCTCCGCACTCCGGAATTTGACGAGGAGGTCCTGAAGGAGCGCTCCCGGCTGGCAGATTTTTTTCGGGACCATCCAAAGCTTCGGGAGGAATTTAAAATCTGCTTTGCAGAGATGGGACGGAGAAGGCGGGTGGCCCTTTCGGACTATATCGGAAAGCTTTCCGATATGCCGTCCTTCCCTCTGCGGCCCCATGTGACGGCCGCAGGCCTTCTTGCGGCGGCGGGATGCGTCTTTTTTATCCGGCCGGCCTACGGTATCGCAGCGCTGATTGGGGTGATCGTCCTGAATTTAATCACCTATTATAAGTATAAGGGCGACATGGCCATGTACTTTGCCTGCATGTCCCAGGTGGCCGATCTGGTGGAATACGGCGGACGGCTTTCGGACCTTCCGGGAGACCATGCGGTCCTCGCCCCGTACCGGGCGCTTTTAAAGGAGGACTGCCAAAGCTTTAAGGAAATCCGCAGACACGCCTGGATCCTGGTGGATAAAAGCGACGTGGGCGGGAACCTGATCAAGGTGGTCATAGATTACCTGTGCATGATGACTCATCTGGACCTGCTGTTATTCCGGGGCATGGCAGAGACCATCCGGCATAAGGGACAGATCCTGGAACGGCTCATGGAGACCATGGGGCGGCTGGAGCTTGCCCTCTGTATCGGCTCCTTCCGGGATCTGGCAGAGGAATACTGTCTGCCTGTCTTTCATAAAACGCCGGAAAAAAGCCTGTCCTGCGAGGCCGTCTGCCACCCTTTGGTGGAACACGCCGTGGCCAACTCCATTAAAACGAAGAAGCCCGTGCTGGTCACCGGCTCCAATGCGTCAGGCAAATCCACCTTCTTAAAGACCGTCGGCATAGGCGCCATTCTGGCCCAGACCATCTATACGGTGACGGCGGCTTCCTACGAGGCGGACTTTTTCCGGGTCTATTCCTCCATGGCCCTCAGCGACAGCCTGGAGACGAAGGAAAGCTATTATATGGTAGAGATCAAGTCCCTGAAGCGGATCCTCGACGCCATTTCCGGAGAGACGCCGGTGCTCTGCTTCGTGGACGAGGTGCTCCGGGGAACCAACACCGTGGAGCGGATCTCGGCCTCTTCCAAAATTCTGGAAAGCCTGGCGGGAAAGAATGCGCTCTGCTTCGCCGCCACCCATGATCTCGAATTGACGTCCCTTTTAGACGGCCCCTACGAGAATTACCATTTTGAAGAACAGGTAGAGGCGGGCGACATAACCTTCTCCTACCGGCTGGAAAAGGGCCGGGCCAAAAGCCGGAACGCCATCCGGCTCCTCGGCATCATGGGCTATGACGAAAGGATCATCGCCGCTGCGGAGGAGATGGCGGAGCGGTTTGCCAGGACGGGAGAGTGGAGGCTTTGAAAATTTCAAAGGAGAATATTTGATATGATGAAAGTAACCTTATATACGGACGGTTCGGCCAGGGGGAACCCGGACGGGCCCGGCGGCTACGGGGCGGTGCTTCAGTATGTGGACGGAACGGGCGTGCTTCACGAAAAGGAATTGTCGGGGGGATATAAAAAGACCACCAACAACCGCATGGAGTTGATGGCGGTCATTGCAGGCCTGGAGGCCTTAAACCGGCCCTGCCTGGTGGAGGTGGTCTCTGATTCCTCCTATGTGGTGAAGGCCTTCACGGAGCGCTGGATCGACGGCTGGATCAAAAAGGGATGGATGCGGGGGAAGAATGAGCCAGTAAAGAACGTGGATTTGTGGAAACGGCTTCTGGACGCAAAAAAGCCCCATGAGGTATCCTTCCGCTGGGTCAGGGGCCATGCCGGACATCCGGAAAACGAACGGTGCGACCGTTTGGCCACATCAGCCGCCGATGGCTCTTCGGACACGCTCCTTGAGGATACAGGCGTATCCTCCAAAGGCTGAAACGACAGCCTTCCGGGGATACAATTTTAATATTTTTGAATTTTTCCGGAAAGTTTACAACTTGTATACATCTCTGTGCTACAATACTCTGTACGGGAGGGAATGACACAGGATGAAAAAGATTTTAATTGTAGAAGATGAAGAGGCCATCGGGATCCTGATGTGCCGCACGCTTTTATCCGAAGGCTACCAGTGTGACTGGGTGCGGACGGGGACAGAGGGTGCGGAACAGATCGAGAGGGCCTCTTATGCTTTGGTTCTGCTGGATATCATGCTGCCCGGATTAAACGGCTACGAGCTTTTAGAGTACATCCGGCCCCTTGGGATCCCGGTTATTTTCGTGACGGCCAAAGGGCAGGTTTCGGAACGGGTCTATGGACTGAAGCTGGGGGCCGACGACTACATTGCCAAGCCCTTTCAGGTGAGTGAGCTTTCTGCCAGAGTGGAAGCGGTCCTTCGGCGGAGCGGGAGCCACAGGCGTTCCGTGACCATAGACGACGTCACCGTGGACTTTGACGGGCGTTCCGTAACGAAGGGGAATGTGCCGGTGACGCTTACGGCCAAGGAATACGGACTTCTGGCGGAGCTGATCCTTCATAAAAACGTAGCGCTTTCCAGAGAACAGCTTTATGAAACGGTCTGGAACGAGATCTACACGGGGGAGACCAGGACTCTGGACTGCCATATCCAGAGGCTTCGGAAAAAGCTTCACTGGGAGGACAGGATCCGTACCGTGTTCCGGGTGGGCTACCGGCTGGAGGTCTGACCATATGCGTCTGTTTGTGAAAATTTTCCTTTCCTTCATGACTGTGCTGATCCTGGCCCTTTGCAGCGTGGAATACTGCATGGTTTCAAGGAGCTTCGAGCAGGCCCTGGAGCAGGAGGTGAACCATGAGCTGGAGCAGTTCCGTTTCCTCCGCATGGTGACCTATATGGGCGGCGCCCGGACAGGAGAGCAGCAGCTTGGGGAGCGGAGCATGCTTCTTCTGGGAGCAGACGGGACAGTTCTGTATCCCGGTTTTTCGGAGGCGTTTCTGGAAGCCTCCGCAGGAATGGAGCAGTCTGGGAGGATCACCTTCCTGGTTCGGGAAGCGGAGGGACGCCATGTGCTTTTCGTGGCGGGGGAGCTTCCCTCCGGGGATGCCATGCAGGTCTTAAAAACGGCCTCGGACATTTCCCGCATTTACGAGGAACGGGCCCTGCTGGAACGGCAGTACGGCTATTATATTTATGTAGCTTTATTGGTCTGCGGCCTTTTGGCGGCAGTGATTTCTTATGTGCTGGTGACGCCTTTAAAAAGGCTCCAGCGCTCGGCGGACCGGATCGCCATGGGAGAATATTCCGGCCGGGTAAGGGAGACGGGAAGGGACGAAATCGGGGAGCTGGCCCGCTCCTTTAATCAGATGGCCGGGGCCGTGGAACAGAAGGTGGAGGAATTAAAGCTGGAGGCCGCAAGAAAGGAGCAGTTCATGGGGGACTTTTCCCACGAGATCAAGACTCCCATGACGGCCATCATCGGCTATGCGGATGCGCTGTATCAGAAGAAGCTTTCCGGAGAGGAAACGAAGGAGGCCGCCGGCTATATTTTAAATGAAGGGATGCGTCTGGAATCCCTGGCAAAAAAGATGATGCGCTTCATTGCGTTGGAGGATGAGGCTTTCCGTTTTGAGGAAATCCCGGCAGAGGAGTTTTTCCAGGATCTTTCGCAGACCATGGCCCCTTTTTTCCGGGACAGGGAACCGGGCCTTCGGATCTCCTGCCGGGAAGGCTGTCTCAATGCAGAATGGGACCTGATGAAGACTCTGGTAATCAATCTGATCGACAATGCGAAAAAAGCCGGGAGCCGCCGGATTTTCCTCCGCGGAGAGCCGGAGGAGGAAGGCTACCGGATCACCGTAAGCGACGACGGGTGCGGGATCCCGGCAGAAAGCCTCTCCCGCGTCCAGGACGCCTTCTATATGGTGGACAAGTCCCGGAGCCGGAAGCAGAACGGCGCCGGGCTGGGGCTGGCCCTCTGCAAGAAGATCGCCTCCCTCCACGGGACTTTTTTGAGTTTTTACAGCAGAGAGGGGAAAGGGACCACGGTCACTCTGTGGATCCCGGGAAGGAAAAAATAAAGCGGATGAACGAAAAACAAAAGAAGCAGATCACATATCTTCTGGCGGGGCTCGGCCTGCTTGCAGTCCTTTTTCTGATCAGCAGCCTGGGCATGTGGATGGTGCAGAAATTTCTGGATCATTTTAACGGGCGCAAATACGGAGAGGCCGTCGCCCTTGCGGACGAAGCGTGGACCAGGACTTCGGAGATCCCGGAAACGGACGTTTCCGTTTCTGCCGGCTCTTCTGTCTTTGCAGAAACAGAGCAGGAGAATGAAACTATGGATGCGGTCCTTCTGGACGGAAACCGGTTAAATGACCTGGAACGGCTCCAGATCCTGGCGGAATTGTCCTTAAAATATCACGGAAGCGCCTATGGCCAGTATTTGGAACGGGAGCCCATAGAGGAGATCGAGCTTTCTGAACAGGAGGCCAGAGACCGGGCCCTTTTATTTCTGGACTTTGTCAATGCCTCCCTCCCCTCCGGCTCCTCCCGGTATCAGACGGAAGGAGATGTGGACATGAGCTTCCGTGCAGACAAGGAGCATCCTTCGGCCGCTCTTTGGGCGGCGGATTTTACTACCTATGGCTGTACCGTCTTCCTTTATCTGGATGCCAGGACCGGGCTTCCTGTCCGGTTCCGGGCCGCGTACCGTTCCTATATAGCCAGCGATCCCGGAGAGCTTCCCTGTACAAACGGGATCGCCCTGGACACTCTGGCTTCCTCAAGGAACTGGCAGACGGGGAACCCAGTCTTTCTGGAACAGTTATTTTCATATTTGTCGGAACAACTGAAAGTCAATTTTTATACCAATCCGGTCACGGGAAATGCCTATCCGGAGGCCGACGAGAGAGGCTTCATCCCATACCTTCCGGGGTTCCAGTGGAGGAGCGACGACTATCGATATGTGCTTACCTGGGCCAGGCGGAGCGAAGCAGACTACCAGGGAGACTATTCAGAGTTTGACCTGGTTCTCTCCCCCATGGAAGCCCAGGAGACGGTGCGGAACACCTTTTCCGACCGGTACGGGTACTGGATAAAGACCGGAGCCTACGACCGGTAACATGCACCGGC
>CATJIW010000082.1 GCA_949740745.1 uncultured Lachnospiraceae bacterium
TCCCAGTCTATAATTTTTACGATTATACAAGACACTATTTATAAAATGTGAATTTGTCAAAAAATTATTTTGTTTTAATGGGCATGTATACCTGAGACCTAATTTTAATATCGGGTTCATTCGTATTTTCGACTTGTGTATCCAAGACTTCTCTTAATTAGTGCCATGCAAAACTTCATGCCAGCATCTTCAGAAATTATGTCTTTATATTAAAGGTTAAACGGATGCCTGGTATTGGAAGCGCAAATTATGTCTATGAATTAATGATAAATAAAGAGGTAAAAGATAATGTCAATCTAAATGTAAAATGTGCGGAGGTACATTGGAAATCAACAGTAATGAAACTGTGGCAGCCTGCAAGTACTGCGGCACCCGCCAGACCCTGCCGAAGCTTGACGATGACCGACGCGCCAACCTTTATGACCGGGCCAATCATTTTCGGCGCAATAATGAATTTGACAAGGTCATGGGAATCTATGAGCAGATCCTCAATGAGGACAATACCAACGCAGAGGCCTGCTGGTCGCCGGTGCTCTGCCGGTACGGCATCGAATATGTGGAGGAACCGTCCAGCCACAGACGGATCCCCACAGTCAACCGCGCCCAGTTCACCTCGATTTTCGACGACGACAACTACAAATCCGCTTTGCAGTACGGCGACGGCGCACAGAGGCAGATTTATGCAGGGGAAGCCAGTGCCATCAACGAGATTCAAAAGGGTATTCTTGCCATCTCGTAAAAGGAAGAACCTTTTGACGTGTTTATCTGCTAAAAGAAAACCGACAACGATGGCAGAAGGACGCAGGACAGTGTGCTTGCCAATGGCCTGTATCACCAGCTTACCCAGGAGGAAAGGAAGGAGGCAGGATCTGATCCTGCAGAAATTTTAGGAGCCGCTTTTTGGAGGATGCGGCTCCCGGTATAGTTAGGACTGCATTACCCCGCTGACGGTTTTTCCGTGATCCGAGACGGCTTTTGCCACGTCGTGGGCGATTTTGGAAAGCTCGGCTTCCATATTCGGCAGGGGTGCGTCTTTCATCCAGCTTCGGAGGCAGTTGGTCAGGTACTGATAACCGTATTTTTGGAAAGTGATCAGGCACATTTCCAGAAAGCCGCCGGGGGTTGCATGGTTTTTCGTGTTCTGGACCAGGACCTCCTTTGGTTCCAGCTGGGCTTCCATCTGATAGGATTCCATGGTGCCGCAGATCATCCGGTCGGCGGCTTCGGCAGGAATCCCCTCCTCCTCAGCAAAATCCATGACGCCGTTTCGCCATGCCCCAAGGAGGAGATCCATAAAGGCGGTCAGGCGGCTGTCAAGGCCTGCGTCGCTGCAGGGCAGGACGTCGGTACAGCTGTCTCTGAAAAACCGGTGAAGTCTCGTCCGGTAAGCGCCGGCAGACTGTGCAAGGGCCATGTCCCGGCCAAGTTCGGCCATTACGTCCTGGACGATGTAATTGAATTCAAACATCAAATGGCAGGCGACCTGCAGGGAAAGGAAAGGGATCGCCTTTTTGCCGGGGATCTCGACGACCGTGCCTGTGGGCTCCAGAAAGGCAAGGGCGCGCCGTCTGTTTTCTTCCGGCCATTTCCTGCGGGAATCAAAGGCGACGAAGGATACGCCGACTTTGGCAGTGTCGATGCCGTCGATGCTGCGGATCATGTTGGGGATCATATTGGCGGCATTTACGTCTTCTCCCAGCACGTCGCCGAAATAGGGGACCATGGGATCCGGAGCAAAGGAATACAGGTCCGGGAGGGCTTCCCCCTGTTCCCGAAGAAACTCATAATAGGGCTTCAGCGTTCCCTCGGTCATGGATGCGATCTGTCCCGGCCTGACGGCCAGCACGATTATGTCAGGACGGCGTTCCATAAGAGTTTCTTTTACCTGACCGACGATCACGGGGAAGGGGCATTCTGCCTGCTTTGCCTCCAGGTTACGACCGCTTCCCTTGATGCCGACGGCCTGCCGGCCGATCCCGTCTCCCAGAAGCTCCTGATAACAGGGCATGATGTAAGTGGCTAAAAAGCCCATGCCGATAATGACGATGTTTGCATTTGAATCTTTCATATGGCACCTCTTTCTTATCTAATATCTCTCAGGCGTTTGCGAAACATGAAATGATCGGAATATTCTGGCAGTATGTCCGTCCAAAGCCTGCTGCGCCAGGCGTTCCGGCAAGCCCAGGATCGCAGAAGTCACTCGGGAAAGAGTCCCTCCTGCCTTCTCTGGGTCCTGCTTCCACGGCGCAGAGGGCTTTTCCCGGAAATATTGCCAGAATATTCAATGAATGTTTGAGTTTCCCTTCCGGGCCTGCTGCGCCGGGCGTTCCGATTTGTCTGTTTACTGCCGTCCCTCGGCGCGGAGGAGTCGGTCCATTAATTCCACCACCTTCATGGTGTCGTCGACAAAGGCCAGGGAGTAATCCCCGGTTGAGACGGCGGCTTCGATGTCCTGGATTTCGTACTGGAGGGCCCTGGCGGTCTCTCCGATCTCTAACACCTCTTCGGAGCCGTCCGGATAGACCAGGACGGCCTTTTCGGCCCGGACGTAATTCATAATGGTGACATAGGCCTTGTCCCCGGCGATAATGCCCCGCTTGGGGAGCTTGGCCCGGAAGGTCAGGTTGACGCTGCCGATCTCTTTGGTATCGGTTTTTAAGGCGATGCTCCAGGTCTCGTCGACACCGGTGGGATAGGGGCTCATCAGATGGCATACGTCCGTGATGTTCCCTGACAGGAAATGGGTCACAAAGGAGAGACCGTAGGTTCCGATGTCCAGCATGGAGCCGCCGCCAAGATCCGGGTTAAAAAACCGGTTGGCGGGATTATCCTCTTTTAAGCTTCCAAGTTCTGCCTCCACGAATTTGATGGTGCCCAGCTTCCCTTCGGCGATCAGCTTCCGGATTTCTCTGAAGATGGGCATGTGGAAGATGGTCATCCCCTCGCAGAGCAGAAGCCCTTTTTCCCTGGCAAGGGCCATGGCGGCTTTCATTTCTTCATAATTTCCCAAGATGGCCTTTTCGCAGAGGACGTGCTTGCCGTGCTCCAGACAGGCCAGGATGCATTTGTAATGCTGGCTGTTTACGGTGGCGATATAGACGATGTCCACCCTGGGGTCTGCAAGAAGCTCCTCGTAGGAGCCGTAAGCCTTTGTAACGCCGTACTCTTTCTGGAAGGCCAGCGCCGAATCGAGGCTCCTGGATGCTGCTGCGTAAATGGGATGGAGCTTTGTCATGTTGTCTGCAAATTCATGGGCGATGGTGCCCAGTCCTAAGATTCCCCAATTGATTTGTTTCATGATGAAACCGCCTTTCTGTACTTTTGAAAATCGTCAGGTAGGTACAATGAGAGATAAAAGACGAAACAAAAAGAATGAGACGTAAATTATGAGAATAAAACGTCATTCATCCTTATCATAAGCGATAAAATGCGAAATGTCAAAGGGAGGGGGCGCCGGTTCCGCCCTTCCTGCCGTTCCATCACTTCCGGAGGGAAGCCGGCGAATGGTTTTTTCGTGAACCGGAAAGACGGGGACAGAGAAAAAAAGAGAGGCTGTGTTTCTTTTCATAGATTCCTCTAATCTGCGAAGGCTGAATCATAAAAATAACGTTTTGAAATATTTACATACCGTCCGGAAACATGGAATTTGCGGGACTTTGTAAATATTTTCCAGTTATTATAAAGCAATTATACGGGCAGACGGATCGTTTGTCAATCATATTTGGCCGGATAAAAGCCGCTAAAATGTGAAATATGCACAAATAAAAAGAGAAAACCTCCTGACAGGCTGTACATTCCGTTTTATTCTGGGTCGGAAAAATGGTCAGAAAAATCAGGAAAATGTCAGAATCAGACAGCCGCTCCAAAATGGAAAATCACGGTATTCCGGGTCAGAAAATGGGTCGAATTCCCAAAGGACCGCTGTATTTTCAGGGGAATTCCCTGCTTTTTCGCAGATTAGAGGAATCTGCGAAAACAGGGTGCCGGTTCCGGAAGAACCGGTACGGAAGAACGGAGGGAGAAACGAATGATCATTATCGGGGAAAAGATCAACGGAGTGATTCCGTCGATCCGGCAGGCCATTGCCGACAGGGACGAGGAACTGATCCGGAAGCGGACGCTTGCCCAGGCGGCGGCGGGGGCCGATTTCCTGGACTGCGCGCCCAGCACGGCGACGGAGATCGAGTATGAGACCATGGTCTGGCTGATCGACCTTATGCAGGAGGCGTCCGACGTGCCTTTATGCATCGACAGCCCGGATGCGTCGCTTCTGGAGCGGGTCCTGAAGGAGGGCCGGGTGAAGAAGCCGGGCATGGTGAATTCGGTCAACGAAGAGGGAACCAAGTGCGAGACTATTTTTCCGGTTATTGCAGGTACGGACTGGAACGTGATCGGCTTAACCTGTGACAAAGGGGGGATTCCCCTGGATCCGGAGAAGAAGGTGGAGATTGCCAAACGGATCATCGGGAAGGCGGACCATTACGGGGTGAAGCTTTCCAATCTGCACATCGACCCCTGCGTCATGTCCCTGTCCACCGTGCCGTCGGCGTTGGAGGATTTTGTTTTCTGTATTAAGAAGATCCATGAGCATGCGCCGGAGGTGAAGGTGACGGGAGCCATTTCCAATATCAGCTTCCAGATGCCGGCCAGACGGTATATCAACAGCGGCTGCATTTCCTATGCGCTGGAGGCAGGGCTGGATTCCGGGATCCTGGATCCCTGCAGTCCGGATATGATGGGGGCCGTTTATGCCTGCGAAGCGCTTCTCGCCAGAGATAAAAGCGGCAGAAAATATAACCGGGCTTACCGGAAGGGGCTGTTCGGGAAGAAATAAGGAAAGCCGGAAGCCCCGGAAAACGGGAGAAAGGGGAAGAAAGATGAAACTTTTTTACGGGATCGGCGAAGAGCCGGATTCTGAGATTGCGAAAATGCATGAATGCAGCCTGAAAGCCCTGAAGGAAATCGGAGCGGTCTTTCATTCCGACGAGGCGGTCGAGGTATTTAAAAAGCACAGAGCGAAGACGGACAGGCATACCGTCTATCTGGAGCCGGAGATGGTAGAAAAGGCCGTAAAGGCCGTTCCGAAGTCCTTTGACTGGTACGGCGGGGACGGGAAAAAGATTACCGTCGGAGACGGCACGGTAAAGAACCTGCCCGGCTACGGGCCGATTTACATGTACAGCCAGAAGGGCGGCTACGAGAAAACTTCTCACAGGCACCTGGTAAACATGCACAAGCTGACGGAGACCAGCGACGTGATCGATGCGTCCAATCCCAACGTGCTGGATATTTCTTACGTGGATCCGGAGCACAGAGAGCAGTATAGGATCGGCGTGGCGCTGAAATACTGCCGGAAGCCCCTGATGGGCCTGGTAGAAGGACGGGAAGCCTCCGAAATGGGGCTGGACATGATGCGGAAATTTTACGGAGTGGACGATGAAAGAGTCGTTGCGCTGGGAATGATTGATACCCTGGGGCCCCTCCGGCTGAGTACGGCCATGTGCGAGGCGCTGATGGTATATGCGGAGAACAGACAGGCGGTGATGATCGGCCCCGGACAGACTTTCGGGCTGACCTCTCCCCAGTCGCTGGCTGCCACCCAGACCCTGGGAAATGCCATGATCCTGGCGTCCATTACCCTTGCGGAGCTTATAAATCCGGGAACGCCGGTGATCTACAGTGCCAAGTACAGCGGGGACGACATGCGCCTGACCTCTGCGGCGGCCTACGGCGCCATTGAAAGCATGCTGGTTTCCCAGGCCGGCATTAAGATGGCCCGGTTTTTGGGGCTCCCGGTCCATTCGGGAAGCGCCAACACAGATTCCAAGGTGCTGGATTACCAGGCCGGGGCCGAGGCCTTCATGGGAACACTGATGGCTTATCTGGGAGAGGTGGACTGTTATTTCCAGGCCTGCGGCACCCTGGATTCCTATAATGCCATGAGCTATGAGAAGATGATTCTGGATGAAGAGAGGATCCGGGCGTTCCGGAGGCTGGCAACAGGATTTGAGATCGATGACAAAACGCTGATGTATGAGACCATGAAGAAATGCGGGCCGGAGGGCCAGCTTTTTGAGCGGACTCAGAAAACTTACCGGAGAGACTGTTTTATGCCCAAGTATGCCATGCGGGAAGGGCACAGCGCCTGGGCGGCGAAGGGATGCCAGACGGCGGAGTCCATGGCGGAGGCCGCTTATCAGGAGAGGCTGGAGCAGTACCGGCTTCCTGTCCTTGAAAAGGCTCAGGAGGAACTGCTGGCAGAGCTGATCCCTTCCGTATACGAATGAGCAGATTACATTGAGCAGATTACAATTAGAACAGGGGGATGTTTTTATGGCAAGTTATGAAGAGATCAAAGAAGCGATGGAAGAACTGGACGACGAAGCGCTCCTTGACGCCGCAAAGGCCATTATGGAAGCAGGAGGCGCCGAGGCGGAAATCTGCATGAAGGCCTGCCAGGACGGCCTGGCGGAGGTGGGGAACCGTTTTGAATCCGGAGAATATTTTGTGGGAGACCTGGTATTTGCCGGCGAGCTGATGGGAAACGTGATGGATCTCATTAAGCCGGCCCTGGCAGGAGGGGGAAGCAAGGCCGTGGGAAGGATGATCCTCTGCACGGTGAAGGACGACCTTCATGACATCGGAAAGAATATCGTGCGGGCCATGCTGGAAGCGGGAGGCATGGAGGTACTGGATCTGGGCATCGACGTGCCGCCGGAGCGGATCATTGAGGAGGCCAGGAAAAACGACATCCGGATCATCGGCCTTTCCGGCGTCCTGACCTTGGCTCTGGATTCCATGAAGGCCGCGGTAGAGGCCATAAAGGAGGCCGGGATGCGGGATGACGTGAAGATCATCGTCGGAGGGAATCCGGTGACGGAGGAAGCCTGCGGGGCCATCGGGGCCGACGCATGGGCCGTGCTTCCCCAGGAGACGGTCCGGATCTGCCGGGAGTGGGCGACTGCTTAAGAAAAAACAGGAGGGAAAGAGGAATGAAAAAAGGAAGATTTACCATGAGGGCCTTTCTGCAGTTCATCATCTGCGGTCTGGGATCCTTTGCGATTTTTTATGTGCTGTTCTGCCGGGCCAGCTTTTATGATGCCTTTGTGGAAGCCATGGGCGTGACCAACACTCAGTTCGGCATCTGCTATGCGGTGTACGGCTGGATCGCCGTGGTGGGCTATCTGGTGGGAGCCTTTGTGGCCGACCGGGTGGCGCCCAGGTGGCTGATGTTCATCTCGTTTACAGTGACCGGCATCTGTAATTTCGTGCTGGGACTGTGGCCCAGCTATACGGTGACCTTGGTGCTCTATGCGGTCATGGGGATTTCTACCACCGTTACCTTCTGGGACTGCATGTTAAAGTGCAACCGGATCTTCGGCCGTGAAATCGGTGACGAGAACAAAGCCTTTTCCTGGCTGCAGGTGGTCCGGGGCATCGGAGAGATCGTGGTGTCGACCCTGATCATTTTTATCTTTGCACAGTTTATCAACGTGGTGGCCGGACTCCGCTTCGTGGTCTGGACCTATGCGGCGATCCTGATCGTTTTCGGCATCCTTTCGATCTTTGTTTTTGACGACGGAAAGCGCGGAGCGCAGGAGGACGATGAAAAGGGCGAGAAGGTTATGAGCGACGAGGGCGTGTTCCATCAGACTATCCGTCTGCTTAAGAATCCGGATCTGTGGCTTTGCATCCTGATCGCGTTCGGCGGCTACAACATCGGCTCCTGCTTCGGTTCTTATTTCGGCGACATGGCGGGGTGCTTTGGCGCAACCACCACGGCCATTGCCTTTATCGGCACGCTGGACGCATGGATGAAGCCGGTGGGAGCGCTGGGAGGCTCCTTCCTGACGACCAAAAAGGGACCGACCTTCCTGCTGGAGGGCGTGACCTGGATCTACATGGTCCTGATTGCCGTATTCATCCTGATGCCGAAGACCACCACCTTCCTGCCGGTGTTCCTGGTGCTTATGTGCGTGGAGATTGCCCTTACGGGTCTTTTCCGGAGCCAGAAATATATCCAGATCCGGGAAGCAGGGATCCCCATGCAGGATACGGGCTGTGCCTTCGGGATCATCGCCACGGTCATTTACAGTGCGGATGCGTTTATGCCGACGCTGATCGGCACATGGCTGGACAAATATGACGAAGTGACGGCCTATAATCACCTGTATTTCTGGCTGCTGGCTTCCGGCGCCGTGACTCTGGCAGCGGTGATTGTTTTCCGGAAGCGGAATAAGGCGCGCATCGCCGCCGTGATCGCAGAGGACAATGCGAAGTAAGAAAACATTATGATAAAAGACGTATTTGTAATGATAACAGACCGGGCTCCGTGGTTTTCAGAGCTGGCGCTGGAGCATATCCTGCTGGCCGGGACGGCAAGCCTGATCGCGGGGACGGCCGGTCTTTTGATCGGGATCCTGCTGGATAAATACCGGAAATGCGCAAACGTCGTGCTCAGTGTGATCAGCGTGCTCTATACAATCCCGGATATCGCCATGTTCGGCTTTCTGATCCCCGTAACGGGGATCGGGGGAAAGACGGCCGTGATTGCGCTGACGATCTATGCGCTTCTTCCGATGGTCCGGAATACGTACGCAGGGCTTGACCAGGTGGATCCGTCGATCCTGGAGGCGGCGGCGGGCATGGGAAGCACCAGCTTTCAGGTACTGATGAAGGTAAAGCTTCCGATGGCTTTTTCTATCATCCTGACCGGCGTGAGGAACATGGTGGTCATGACGGTTTCCGTGGCCGGGATCGCCTCCTTTATCGGGGCGGGGGGTCTGGGGTCTGCGATCTACCGGGGGATCTCCACCAATAATACGGTGCTGATGGTTTCCGGAAGCATTCTGATCGCACTGATGGCCGTCCTTCTGGACTGGATCTTCAGCGTTTTTGAAAAACGAGTGAAAAAGAGGCGGAGAATGTGAAAAAAATCAAAAAAAGAGTTCTGGCCGCAGGACTGGCCTTCGGCCTTCTGACAGGGCTTTTGGCCTGCGGGGGGAAGAAGGAAAAAAGGATTGTCCTGGGGTATGACAATACGGCGGAGGAAGCCATTCTGGCAGGAATGCTGGTGGAGCTGATTGAAGCCCGTACGGATATCGAGGTGGAGGTGAAGGGCGACCTTGCCGGAGGGGAGACGGTGCTCCATCCGGCCATTACCTCCGGGGAGATCGACCTGTATCCGGAGTATACGGGAACGGCCTGGCTGACTATTTTGAAGCGCACGGAGATCCCGGAGAAGGAGGCTCTGAACCAGGAGCTGTTTTCGGAATATGAGGAGAAGTACAGCCTGAAATGGATGGGCCTTTATGGCTTTAATAATTCCTATGGGATCGCAGTGTCGGAGGAGGCGGCAGAGACCTATGGGCTGGAGACCTGTTCTGACCTGGCGGAGGTGTCCGGGGAGCTGTCCTTTGGCGCAGAGCCGGGCTTCTTTGAACGGGACGACGGCTATCTGGGGCTGTGTGAATGCTACGGCTTTGCCTTTAAAGAGACTTCGGATCTGACCTTTTCTCTGAAGTATGACGCAGTGGCCCAGGGGAAGGTGGATGCAGTCAACGTCTTTACCACCGACGGCCGCCTGGCGGTCTCGGACGTGAAAGTACTGGAGGATGATCTTCACTATTTTCCGGAGTATCTCTGCGGCACGGTGATCCGGAAGGACACGCTTGAGAAGTATCCGGAGCTGGAAGAGCCGCTCCTTCTCATGGACGGGCTGGTAACGGATATGGACATGGCCGCCCTGAACATGAGGGTTGAGGTGGACGGCGAGGAGCCGGAGGATGCAGCGAAAGACTTTTTAAAGGAAAAGGGACTGTTAACGGAATGAATGACCAAAAGCCCATAATCGAGTTTAAACAGGTTTCTAAAAGCTACGGGGACGTCCCGGTCCTTTCGGACGTGAGCCTTTCCGTCGAACGGGGGGAATTTATCACCCTGATCGGCCGGTCCGGCTGCGGGAAGACCACCTTTTTAAAGCTGGTCAATGCGCTCCTTATGCCGGACTGCGGGACTGTCCGGGTCTTTGGAGAGGATGTTGCGGAAGCGGATTTAATCGGGCTTCGCAGGAGGATCGGCTACGTGATCCAAAGCGTGGGGCTGTTTCCCCATATGAGCGTCCGGAAAAACGTGACCTATATCCCCGGCCTTTTAAAAAGGGGGAGACGGCCGGAGACGGCCGTGGAGCCGGAACGGCTTCTTGAAATGGTCTCTCTGGAGAGGAGCTTTCTGGACCGGTATCCTTCGGAGCTTTCCGGAGGCCAGAAGCAGCGGGTGGGGATCGCCCGCGCCCTGGCGATTCTTCCGTCGGTGCTTTTGATGGACGAGCCCTTCGGCGCCGTGGACGAAATCACCAGGAAGCAGCTGCAGGACAGCATCCGGGATATCCATAAGAAGCTGGGGCTTACCATTCTTTTTATTACCCATTCCATAGAGGAAGCGTTGATGTTAGGGACCAGAGTGGGGGTCTTCGAGGATCACAGGATCGTTCAGTGCGACCGGCCGGAGGTCCTTCTTGAGGCGCCGGCAGACGAATTTGTGGCGGAGCTCGTGAAAGGGATCGACCGCTTGGGAATGTCAGAGCAGAGAGGAAGGAGGGAACAGATACTATGAAAAAAGTGCAAACGAATATTGACCGGTGCAAGGCATGCCGCCTGTGTATCGCCAATTGTCCCAAGGACGCCATCAGCCCGTCGGGGCAGGTGAATATGAAGGGATATGAATATATCCTGGTGGACGACGAAAAATGCGTCGGCTGCGGGAGCTGCTACCAGATGTGCCCGGATTACGTGTTCGAGATTTTGGAATAAAGGAAGCACCCTGCGGGTATACCTGTATGCCCTGGGATGACGGGTAAATCAGGCAATTGCGGAATGTGAAATTGTGGGAACATTCTGGCTATATGTCCGTTCAAAGCCTGCTGCGCCAGGCGCTCCGGCAAGCCCAGGACCGCAGAAGTCACTCGGGAAAGAATCCCTCCTGCCTTCTTAGGTCTTGCCTCCACGGCGCAAAGGGCTTTTCCCGGAAATATTGCCAGAATATTCA
>CATJIW010000083.1 GCA_949740745.1 uncultured Lachnospiraceae bacterium
CTTTGATCAGGATCTCCCCGTCATAGCCGCAGCTCTCGCAGAAATCACTTTTGGTATTAAGCTCCGCATACATAATGTTGTCGTAGATAAATCGCATTACCGACAGCACCGCCGGAATGTTCTGCTGCATATTGGGCACCTCCACGTAGCTGATGGCGCCGCCCGGAGACAGTTTCTGGAACTCCGCCTCGAATTTCAGCTTGCTGAAAGCATCAATTTCTTCGGACACGTGGACGTGATAGCTGTTGGTAACGTAATTTTTGTCCGTCACGCCCGGAATGATGCCGAACCGCTTCTGCAGGCATTTCGCAAATTTATAGGTGGTAGACTCCATAGGCGTCCCATACACGGAATAGCTGATATTCTCCGCCGCCTTCCATTCGGCACATTTGTCGTTGAGCCGCTGCATAACTGCCAGGGCGAAGGGCTTCGCCTCCGGATCCGTGTGCGACCTGCCCACCATCCGCATGCACATCTCATAAAGGCCCGCATAGCCCAGGGAAATGGTGGAATAGCCGTTATATAAAAGCCGGTCAATGGTCTCCCCTTTCCTGAGCCTTGCCAGGGCTCCATACTGCCAGAGGATGGGAGCCACGTCGGAAACAGTTCCCTTCAGCCGCTCATGACGGCACCGAAGCGCCCGGTGGCACAGCTCCAGGCGGTCGTCCAGGATTTCCCAGAATTTATCCATGTCCCCTTCCGAGGAACAGGCGACATCCACCAGATTGATGGTCACGACGCCCTGATTAAAGCGTCCGTAAAATTTATAGCTTCCGTCCGGATTTTTCTGACTTTCTTCCACCGTCAGGAAAGAACGGCACCCCATGCAGGTATACACGCTGCCCTTTTTAAGCTCCCGCATCATCTTTGCGGAAATGTAATCGGGCACCATCCGTTTTGCGGTGCATTTTGCCGCCAGCTCCGTCAGATACCAGTATCTGGAGACCTCCGTGACATTATCCTCGTCCAGCACGTAGATCAGCTTGGGAAAGGCCGGAGTGATCCACACGCCCTTCTCGTTCTTGACACCCTGCATCCTCTGGCGCAGCACCTCTTCGGTGATCATCGCCAGATCGTCCCTGGTCCGGCCCGCAGACACCTCGTCCAGATACATGAACACCGTCACGAAAGGCGCCTGGCCGTTGCAGGTCATCAGAGTGATAAGCTGATACTGGATGGTCTGAATCCCGCTCTTCACCTCTTCCCGCAGGCGGCATTCCGTCACCTTGTCAATAATCTCTTCATCCAGCGGCTCGCCGCAGGCTTTCCGCTCCGCGATCACCGCCTTTTTCAATTTCTTCCGGCTGATATCCACAAAGGGAGCCAGATGAGCCAGGGAAAAGGACTGGCCGCCGTACTGGTTGCTGGCCACCTGAGCCACAATCTGGGTGGTCACGTTGCAGGCCGTGAAAAAGCTGTGGGGCTTCTCGATCATGGTCTCGCTGATGACCGTCCCGTTCTGAAGCATGTCCTCCAGATTGATCAGATCGCAGTTATGCTCTCTCTGCGCATAATAATCCGTGTCATGGAAATGAATGATACCCTCTTCGTGGGCCCGCACCACCTCGGCCGGAAGCAGGACCCTCTTCGACAAATCCTTGCTGACCTCGCCGGCCATATAATCCCTCTGGGTGGAATTGATCACCGGATTTTTGTTGGAATTTTCCTGAGTCACTTCTTCATTGATATTATCAAGCAGGGAAAGGATACCGTTGTCGGTGGTATTGGACTTCCTGGTCAGCTCCCGCCTGTAGCGGTAGCGCACATATTTCTGAGCCACCTCATAGCCCCGCATCTCCATGATCCCGGTCTCTACCATGTCCTGAATATCTTCCACGTTGACCGCATGGGTCGACTCATTGATCTTGTCGGCCACATTATCCGCAATGGCCAAAATCTGATATTCGTTCATCTTATGGATGTTGTTCACCTCATGATTCGCCTTCTCGATCGCATTGACGATCTTGGACAGGTCAAAGGTGACTTCCTCTCCGTTCCGTTTGATCACTCGGTTCATTACTTCTGCGCTCATATTTCTCCTCGTCTGCTGTCACACCATATGTTGGTATTTGTTTCATGCAAAAACACTATATCTAGAAGTTGCAGATAATATGATACAACAAAATGCGGAAAATGGGAAGGCAATAGCCTCATGTTTTTTTTTTATACAATCCTGATTCCCTCTCTGCGAACAGCCTCTTCCGATCCCCCGGACGCCGCCTCCTGCCCCGTGAATCAACCCTTCTCCTTTGGGCATACTACAAACACAACCGCTCCGCCGGGGAGCGGAACAAGCATGTCAAAGAAAGGAATCTGTTATGAACGACGACACGAAAAACCTGTTGAAGGAATGTAACGCAGGAACCAAAATGGCCGTAGAAACCCTGGACCAGCTCCTCCCCTCCGTCCATGACCGGGACTTTAAGGACAGCCTGGAAAAATACAGGAACGCCCACGTAAGCTTCGGCGACAAGCTCCATGCCATGGCGAACAAGGGCGGAACATCTGCCGGTGAACTCGGCCCCATGGAAAGGCTGTCGGCCCGCATCATGACCGGCATGAAGCTGATGTTAAACGACTCCGACAAGAAGATCGCTTCCATGCTTACCGACGGCTGCAACATGGGCATCAAATCCCTGAGCGCCTACCTCAATCAGTATACCGGCGCAGAAAACGATGCCCGTAAAATCGCCGAAAACATCATCCGTCTGGAAGAGAGCATGTCGGAGGATCTGCGGCAATATCTCTAACCCCCGTCTTTATCTTAAAGGCGGCCAAAGGAACGCCCGCAGGAAAGGTTCAGGAACCGGACAGAGTCCCGGTCACAATGGGGTGCACCGTCCTGTCGACCAGAAGCGCCGGCAGGTCCACCCCCGCCTTCTCTCTGATCCTGTCCATAAAGCCGTTTTTAAGCGAATCGCCAAGCAGCTCTCCAAGCCCCTCCGTGATCAGCCGTCCTCCGGGCGTCTCGTCCCAGTGCAGCTCTATTTTTCTCTCTTTCTCCAGGAAATAACATTTAAGCCTGCGGCGCACCGCTTCTTCCAGAAAAGCAAAATCCAGCTTCAGGACCGGACGGCCGTCTTCATCCTTCGCAAAGCTCCCCTCCACGCCCAAAAGATACGGTTCCTCATGGAACATCACCTCCGTCACGGCGGCACAGCCAAACCCCACCTCCATCTGCTTTAAGGTTTCTCCCTCCTCCACGGCCGCATAAAACCGTTTTTCTTCATAATAAAAAGAAATGGTCCGTATCCCGTCCGTATAATTATTATGAAACACCTGAAATACCAGCGGGCCCAATCCCACATGCTCCTGTTCCAGCCGATAAACCCTGCCGTCCAGCATGCGCTTCATCCGTTCTTCCTCCAGAGCCCCCAGTCTGTCAGGGTTTTCCGGCCTGTTTCCCCACCGGCCGGCGTCCCGACGTCCCCGGCCGCTTCCGTGCCGGCCGCAGTTCCCCGTCCCGTTTTTGCAGAAGCCGCCCCTGCCCCGGCGGCCCGTCCGGCCCGGATCTGCGTTCCTCCAGAGTCCGCCCCGCTCCAGCCGCTTTTCCATATCCAGAAGCCGCCTGTAGTCTTCCGGGCATTCCGGCAGGCGTTCCTTTGGCCGGTAATCTCCTTCGAAATAATCCCTCACGATCTCCAGAAGGACACAGTTCTGAAAAAGCTCGTCACTTCCCGCATTGACGGCGATAACCATGTCCAGATCCGGATAGACCACCACATTCTGTCCCAGCATCCCGTTAAAGGTACAGCTTCCCGGACGCCCTCCCAGCCATACCTGATATCCATAGCCATAGGGGCCCATGTGCGCCGGAGTCTCCATATGCTTTGTCGTCATCGCCGCCACCCATTCCTCCGAAAGCAGCTGCCGCCCCCTCCAGCGCCCTTTCTGCAGGACGAGCTGTCCCAGCTTGGCTGCGTCCTCCGTGCAGAGGAACAGGCCCCAGCCGCCCTTGTTAATCCCCATGGGGCAGGATTCCCAGAATACCTTCCGGATTCCCAGAGGCTCCCACAGCCTCGGCCGCAGGTATTCTGTCAGCGTCTCTCCCGTAACCTTCGTCACGATGGCCGAAAGAATATAGGTATTCATGCTGTTGTATTCAAACTGCTTCCCCGGAGTGCCCCTGATCCCGGCCTGAAGATAGCCGGACACCCAGTCGTCTCCCGACACCATGCCCGTTTCATTGAACGTGACTCCGGAACTCATGGTAAGAAGATGCTCCACCGTCAGGTTTTTCTTCCCGGTCAGAATGGCCTTTTTATCCAGAAGGGGAAGGACCTTGTCCTCCAGGGAAAGCCTTCCCTCGTCAACAAGCATCCCGACGGCCATGCCCGTAACAGTCTTGCACATGGAATAGGAAGCATGCCACGTGCCTCCCCTGTAAGGAGCCACGGAAGCCTCGGCAATCACCGCCCCGCGGCGCAGCACCATGACATGATGAAGGTCCGTCCGCTCATTTCCCGCCAATTCTGCAAGAAACGCCGCCAGATGCCTGGAGGAGACTCCCTGGGACTCCGGGCTCCTCCTGGCAAGCCTTTCCCCTCCCGGCGTCCCTGTAATAAAAGCCCCAGGCTCCGCAGGGTTTTCCGAAGCCATCCCCGCTGATGCTTCCCCGGTCCTCCCGCAGGACGGAAACGAAGGCTTCTGAGGCGTGTAAGTCACCCGGCTGAATTCCTCTGTGTTTCCCCGGATCAGATTTTTCAAAAGCTCAATCACCGCAATCTGTTCTTTCAGCATAAGATCCCTCCCGTCTGTTCTATTATAGCTTTATTATATCCCCGTTTCCACAAAGTTTCCCTAAAAAATCCTGAAAATAAACCATATAAAAAATAAAATAAATACATACAAAAATTAAATTCTTAAAAAGGCCTTCCCAAAAACGGCCAATCGATTATAATAGAGCCATGGACGAAATTTTTTACGCGCTTCCCGGCTGTTCCGGTTCTGAAAAACGTATTTACCTGCGAAAGGAATAACAGATATGGCAGACACTATCAAAACGGCCTCTCTTACAAAATACTACGGAAAGGCCAGGGGGATCATCGATCTGGACCTTACGGTACAGGAGGGAGATTTCTTCGGCTTCATCGGCCCCAACGGAGCCGGAAAAAGCACCACCATCCGCACTCTCCTGGGACTTCTTGCCCCCACGGGCGGAACTGCGGAAATTTTCGGGAAGGACGTCTCTTCCCATCGGACGGAGCTTCTTGCCGACATCGGCTACATGCCCTCGGAGGCTTCCTTTTACCGGAACCGCCGGGTTCGGGAAATTATTAAGCTTTCTGCCGATCTGCGGGGAGCCGGCCATGAAAAGGACTGCGCGGCAGAAGCAGCCCGTCTGTGCGAACGGCTGGAGTTAGACACATCGAAAAAAATAAGCGAGCTCTCCCTGGGAAACCGCAAGAAGGTCTCGGTGGTCTGCGCCCTCCAGCACAGACCCCGCCTCTGCATTCTGGACGAGCCCACGAGCGGTCTCGACCCTCTGATGCAGCGGGAATTTTATGCGATTTTAGAAGAACGGAACCGGGAAGGTGACACGATCTTCCTCTCCTCCCACGTGCTTTCCGAGGTCCAGAGGCACTGCCGCCGCGCCGCCGTGATCCGGGAAGGCCGCCTGCTCATTTCAGACAGCATTGAGCGCCTGGGGCACGCCGATGCAAAACGGGTGACCGTCCGCGGGCTGGAAGAACCGCCCCGTCTCAAAAACATGCGGGACCTGAAGAAAACCGGCGACACCTTCACCTTTTTATATAGCGGCACTCCAAAGGAACTGCTTGCCGCTCTGGCGCCCCTTCCCCTCACTGACCTCGCCGTCGCAGAGCCGGATCTGGAGGAAATTTTCATGCATTATTACACATCAAACGAGTGCGGCGAAAAGCCGCAGCCAGACAGGGAGGAACCGTGACATGACCTTACTTAAACACGAGCTTCGCCAGGGAAGAACCGCCCTTTTCATCTGGACCGCAGTCCTCGCAGGCATGATCGCCCTATGCGTGCTCATTTATCCGGAAATGGAACGCCAGATGAGTGCCATCAGCGGAATGTTTTCCGAAATGGGAGGATTCTCCGCCGCTTTCGGCATGGACAAGCTGAATTTCGGAGAGTTCACGGGCTTCTTCGGTGTGGAATGCGGAAACATCCTGGGACTTGGCGGAGCCTTTTTTGCCGCCCTTTCAGGCATCCAGGCCCTTGCAAAAGAAGAAAAGGACGGGACCGCAGAATTCCTGCTGACCCACCCCGTAAGCCGTCCCCGGGTCCTCGCAGAGAAGCTTTGCGCCCTGCTCCTGGAGATCGTGCTTCTCAACGCAGTCGTTATTGCCGTGACGTCCCTGTCCGTCGCCGCCATCGGCGAACAGCCGGACTTTAAAACGCTTTCTCTGCTGTTTCTGGCCTATTTCCTTCTCCAGCTTGAAACAGCCGCAGTCTGTTTCGGCATCTCCGCCTTTATCCGAAACGGCGGACCGGCCGTCGGCCTTGGAATGGCCGCCTCCTTCTACTTCCTCAACCTGATCGCCAATCTGACGAAAGGCGCCAGGCCCTTAAAATATATCACTCCTTTCGGATATACGGAAAGCGCCGACATCATTTCCGGCGGCTCCATAAACGGCCGGTATCTGGCGGTGGGAATGGGCTTTGCGGCCCTGGGAATCGCCGCCGCCTTTTGGAAATACCGAAAAAAAGATATTCGATGACCTTTACCGCGCCCTTTATTGGGGCGGAAGCGGAGGACGGAAGCCGGCCTCCGGCTTCCGTCCGTCAAAATCCAGCCGGATGGGAGAAAATTCCTTTTCATTTTCCCTTCTCACATATTCCAGATGCGCAAATAAAAGCACGTTTGTCTGGTTTTTTAATTGAATGCTTATTTCTCCGTCTTCCACAATGACAACCTCGATACTGACGTTTCCGTCAACACCCTCCCAGGTATAACCGGCGTCATCTGAACCTATATCCCTTCCGGCTGCTTTATTTCCGTTTCTACAGCCCTGTTCTCCTTCGGTTCTAAATGGATATTCTTTTCACCGGTATTTTCCGCATAAAAATTATTTTTCTCAGAATCGGCCCGCTTTACCCATAGATACATGATTCCCCCAAAGGCAAGAATCATCACTAAAAATAAGCCTGTTTTTCTACGTATGTTCATTTTAACTTACATTCCTTTCGCTTCGCTCAGGCACAAATCGGCAATGAAATATTTTTCTTTCAACCTACACTCCTGAATTTAAAAAGAAGATTGTCGGCCTCCGTCCGGAATAAGGATGGACAAATCTTAATGGCCGATTCCAATACGCTTCGACATAAGGCTCACTTCCTCTCTTTCCTTTAGTATATAGGATTTTTTGCGGGAAAAACCTTTAATTTTCAAGCATTTATCACGTTGAATTTATTATACTTTCTGTGTTTTCCATTCATTTTTCCATGATTTATTATGAATTATCGTTCATATCTCCTAATTGTGGTAAATCAGATATAGTTATCGCATCATCTGCCATATCTCCAAGGTGTGGAAGTTCACTAGCTGATAATACACGCTTTACAGTGCTTACCGGCTCCATCGTTACAGCGTCAGAATATCCAGCCCAATTTTTGAGGTAAAATATACTATTGGCAGGATTTATTTTTCCCGTCATGCTTAACTGCTCTAAGAATCCTATAATAAACTGTTTAGCGGTATTGCATATATCAACCCATTCTTGGCTTTTTCCTGCCCCTCCGTTACACCACACCCACAAAATTTGTCTTGATATACCACCCAACGCAAGACAAAGCGTTTCAATCCCCGGTCTAAATCCTTTAGTTGCACAAAAATCAAAATATTGGTCTATTCGTTCTCGCAACTCCGTTTCTGTTTCTGGTCTCCCCCTCTGTGACAATTCCTTTAAATTATCAACTGTAGCCTTGCATACTTCCGGCGGTATATCATTTAGTTGATTACTTGGAGAATTGCTGTTTCTATTCGCCATGTGTTTATTCCTCCATTCATCAAAAATTTATGCTTTTTTCTTCAAATGTCAACTTATCGCACTTTATTAGTTGACAATAGTCTTTATCAACTGCTTTAATACTTCCAACTCACTATCAGACAAGCATAGTCCCTTTAATGGTGTCCGCTCCCCTGTTTCATCAATAGACCAGCGTCTAAGGTCATATTGTGCTTTGCGTCCGTTCCATTCGATGACATTTAATTCTGTGGTAATCTTTCCATCCGATAATGTGCCGATATGTTTTATAATGTTATAATTCATCCTCAATTCCCTCCAAATCATTAAAACTCATCTGTCCTTTATCCTTTTGCAAGTATTCTCTGGCAGATTTTAAGGCTCGAAAAGTATTGATTGCCCTTGCCCTTAAAACCGCCACAAACTCTTGTACCTCTGCATCATCTTTAGGCAGATAATAGCCGCCTTGCGTACTTGATAAAATAATCTGTCCTGCGTTCCGGCTCTTTGCTATATCCGCTTGCAAACTCCGGCTATCACTAAAGCCCATGATAACCGCTAATTCATTTGTAGATATGGCATTTTCTTTACCAGTCGGTAAAATTGTTGTATAATCTGTTGCTTTTGCGTTCATAAAATCAAACCTCACTTTCTGAAATTTGAGACCGTTTGTGGTATATCTCTCTGTTTTCTCTGTTTTTAAGAAGAAAATTAGAAAAACAAAAAGCATTAAAAAGTGATATGGATATGGTAATATGTTTAATTCAGTATGAATAATGCTACCAGTTATACCCAGCAAAATCAGGTACAGTGGTATTATTTTTGCTACCACATAAACAGATGGTTTCCTAATAGTGGTAACAAAATAAATACCTGTTTCATCTTTAAGTGGTAACATATTTGATATAGCCAAATTAAACCTCTCTCCACTTTGATGATAATTTGTATATGCTCTTTGTTCGTGTGGTTTTTCCATTTTCCACGGTCTCAATAAATCCGTTATCAATCAGCAATTTCTTATTTTTATAAAATTGATTTGCATTTTTATAAAGCTGATAGGTTTTAATAAACATAGCCTTGTTGAAATAGAAACATTCCTGCTCTCTATCGGGGATGGTTTTCTGTCCGTAATACTGAAGTTTATCACAAACCTTAAAGATTTTTCAAAGAGTGGCTTAAATGCAGTGTTTTAGGCACTTCTAGGAAGAAAGCCGTTAGATTTTACTACCTTTTTACTACCTTTGCCCTTACAGACGGATTACCTGATTTTTAAGTCGGGTAATCTGTTTTTTTATGACCTTTTCTAAGCTATGAATAAAACATACGGGTGCTTTTGCAAAAAAGGAGTACGGGCAGATGTATAAATGGTTTACAGGAATAAAGACAATAGAGGAATTGCGGCAACGGTAC
>CATJIW010000084.1 GCA_949740745.1 uncultured Lachnospiraceae bacterium
AAGGCACTCGGGAAAGAGCCCCTCCGGCCTTCGACCCCTTCCACTACCCCTCATCCGCAGGAGCCTCCGGCCCTTCTTCCGAAATCTCTGTTCCGGAAACGGCCATGGATTCCTCTGACAGACGATAGGAGGCCTGACAGATTTTGCGAGCATAGCGCAGGCAATTTCAGCCGACCCGGTTTGATGGAGGTGAAATTGCCTGCCATAAGCGGCGCAGCAAAATCCGTCAGGCCGAACGTGTCTGCGGAGGAATCCATGGCCGTTTTCCGGTAGCAAACCCACCGGAAAGAAGGGCCGGAGGCTCCGTCAACACTCACATCCCTCCTTGCATCACCATCACCAGCGCAGGAACGAACTGCTTCTTCCTGGACACCACACCGGGCAGGGTCACGGAAAGCTCCGAAACGGCGCACCCCGGAAACGCCTGCTCCAGAAGCTGCACCCCGCCCGTTCCGTCGCAGAGCACCTCCGTGGACTCATCCAGGATCCCCGTCAGCATAAAGAAAAGCATATCCACCTTGTGCTTATTTTTCATCTCCTCGATAAAAGGCGTCATCCTCCCCTTCAGCTCCGTAAGCTCCGTCACGTCCATGGAACTGATCTGGGAGATCCCCATCGTGGTCCCGTCGATGTCAAAAACCTTATAGTCCTGATAGAAAATATCCTTCTCCGACTTCTTTTTCAGGTTGCTCCCTGCGGCGAACATTTCCCTGGCAAGCTGCTTCGTGTCGATGCCGGCGATCTTCGCCAGAGCCTCCGCCGCCTCCTTATCCACCCCGGTGCAGGTGGGGGAACGGTAAAGGAGCGTATCCGACACGATGGCGCTGCAAAGAAGCCCGGCCACCTCCGGCCCGATCTCCACGCCGGCCTCTCCGTACATCTGGTAGACAATGGTGCCCGTACAGCCGAGGGGCTGGTTGCGGAAAAACACGGGCCCGATGGTCTCCAGGCTTCCCAGCCGGTGATGGTCGATGATCTCCAGGATCTCCGCACTCTCAATGCCAGGCACCGCCTGGGACCTTTCATTATGATCCACCAGGATTACCTCCTTGCGCTTCATTCCCAGCAGGTTCCGCCTGGAAATCATTCCCTTATAGCGCCCGTCCCGGTCCAGAATCGGAAAATCCCGGTGCCGCTTGCTGGCCATGATGTCCTTGATGTCGTCCGTGTAATCCTCCAGGTCGAAGCTTACGATCTGCTTCGTCTTCATGAAATAACCGATGGGCATGCTCTGGTTGATGAGCCTGGAAGCCGTGAAGGTGTCAAAGGGCGTGGAAATCACCGTGCATCTGTGATCCTCCGCCAGCTTCTTAATGGTCATGGAAACGGGCGCCCCGTCGCAGACCACGATGCAGCCTGCGTTCATCTCGATGGCGCACAGCTGGGATTCGTAACGGTTCCCCAGGATCACCAGGTCATGTTCCTCTATGTAGGATTCCATCAGATCCGGGTTGGCCGCCGCCACCAGCACCTTCCCCTGATCGAAATAATTCTTTTCGTCGCCGACCACCACGACCCCCTCCAGGGTCTCCTTAATGTTGACGAACTGGGTGCGGGCGGCAGACAGGATTGCGCTGTCATAAACATTCATATAGGAATTGGCAATGTCTCCGATGGTGATCAGCCCCTCCAGCCGGTTGTCCCTGGTGATGGGAAGGGTCACCACCCCCAGCTCCTTCATATGCGTCCATGCCTTTTTCAGGGAAATATTGGAACGGACTCCCTTCGTTTTCCGGATCTCAATGTCTTTCACCTGGGTCCGGACGTCCTCAATCAGCTCCGGCACCGGAATGTGAAATTTCTCCAGCACATACTGGGTCTCCGGGTTGACCGCTCCCGCCCGGCAGGGCATGTGCTCCCTTCCGGACAGCGCCTGCTTCAGCCTTGCATATGCAATGGCCGAACAGATCGAATCCGTATCCGGGTTCCTGTGCCCCACCACAATAACCGCTCTTCTTGCTTCTTCCATACGCTCCTCCTCCGTTTTGCAGCATCTGTAATGCATCTGCAATATTTACAATTTATTCATGTTTCGTTCATATTTTATTCACAAACGATTGCTATCCTATTTATACAAAAAAGATATATTTTCAATTGGTTTTTCGTCAAAATGCATATAGATTTTTCATAATTGTCCCGGAGTGTATGCTCCGGGAACTCCTCGTTTCAGGGGAGTTTTTCTTTCTTCGGCGTTTTGCGCAGACCTCCCCTTTGTAATTGCCAAAAAAGGCGCTCAAGTTTCATTTCGAGCGCCTTTCTGCGGAGTAAACTTCTCTTCTATATGATTATCGTCTGCCCTTTCAAAGAAGACCGCTTCCTTTCGCTGACCGCTTCTTTCAAAGAGACTCGTCTGTCTGCTTTCAAAATGCGGGATGTTGGTACAGCTCCCGCCGCTGCTCTTACGCCTCTCCGTCGTACATGAACATCACAAGCTTCTGTACATCCTCCGGCTCATGGGCAATCAGCTCCATCTCTCCAATGGTCTTGTCGGCAAATACGTTGGCCAAAGCAACATACTGCGTCAGCTTGGATTTCAGGTTCAGCCTGTCGCCTTCGGCAGTTACCAGCTCAACCCTGCCCCTGCACTCGTCGATCACCTTGAAAAGCTTCTCAACATCTTTGACATTCTTGACTTTCATAACTGAAATCTCCTTTCTGTTTTTCACATAATTTCCTTATGCTGGCTACATCATAGCACGCCTTTTTCCGTTTGTAAATAGGGCTTTCTATTTTCTACCATTCGACCAGAAGTCCGCCAGAAGGGACGGGAGTTTTTCGTAATTTATCACATGGCAGTCCGCCCATTCCCTGGGAAACAATCGGCGATATTCACCAGAAAGGAACCGGTCGTCCAGCAAAAGAACGATCCCTTCGTCCGTGTCTGTGCGGATCACCCGGCCCGCCGCCTGCAGAACCTTGTTCATTCCTGGGTAGCGGTATGCGTAGGCAAAGCCGTCCTTTCCCTGCCTTTCGTACCAGCCCTTCAGGATTTCCCTCTCCGTGCCAAGCCCCGGAAGGCCCGTCCCCACCACAAGGACGCCGATGAGCCGTTCCCCGGCAAGATCAATTCCCTCGGAAAAAATGCCGCCCATGACGCAGAAGGCCGCCAGGGAGCCTTCCCTCTCCTTCTCAAATTCCGCCAGAAACGCTTCCCGGTCCGCCTCCGTCATCCGGGCCGACTGGACGAGGATTTCCGGCCCGTCCGCACACTCTCTCGCAAGAGCCGCCTGACGGATTTCTTCCATATAAGAATAGGAAGGGAAATAAACCAGGTAATTGCCCTTTTTTCCGGAGACTGCCGTCAGGATATAGTCCAGAACCCTCTCATATTCCCGGCTGTTCCTCCGTCTGTATCGGCTGCTCACGTCCTTCGCCGCAGCCAGGAGCCGTTTTGCCGGATCAAAAGGCGAGGGCGCACAGACTGCGGCTTCCTCTGCATTCCCGCACAGCAGCTCCTTATAATAACGGATGGGAAGGAAGGTAGCCGAAAAAAACACGGTGCTGTTTCCTTTGCTCAGACAGGCAGAGAGATTTTCCGCCGGACTCACGCAGTAGAGGCGGATCAGAAAGGACTGCTCGTTCACCGGCTCCGTATAAATGCAGTAGGAGCCGCTTAACCGCTCGTACATGTTCAGAAAATGACGGACCGCCAGATAAAAGCTTCCGAACTCTTCGTTTTGGTCCAGCACCCGAAACTCCTCCAGGAATTTCTCCAGCTCCCCATAAGCACCAGCAAGAGCCAGGGCAAAGGCATCCACCGAGTCCCGCACCAGCGCCCCGTCGCTCTCCCGCTTCATTTCCAAAAGCATCCTGTTGCAGGAGGAAAGCCGCCTGGCAAGCCTTGGGCTGTAGGGCTTCACAAGGGCTCTGGCCTTCAGGAAATCTTCCTTATAAAGCGCCGCGCTGTACATCTCCCTGGCCCGCTCCACCAGGTTATGGGCCTCGTCCACCAGAAACAGGTATTCTCCGTCCGCCCCCTCCGCAAAATACCGTTTCAGCTGTACGTTCGGGTCGAACACGTAGTTGTAATCGCAGATGACTACATCCAGCCAGTCGCTTAAATCCAGAGAAAATTCGTGGGGACAGACCTGATACCGCCCGCACCAGGCCAGGATGGTCTCCCGTCCGGCCCTCACCTCCTGATGGATGTAGTCAAAAACCGCCTCATTTACCCGGTCAAAATGACCCTTCGCATACGGGCAGGCTTCCGGATTGCATTCCGGCCGCTTTCCCTCCTCCGCCATAGGGCAGAGCTTTTCCTTCGCCGTCAGGGTAACGGAGGACACATGCAGGCCCTTCTCCCGCAAAATCTCCAGGGCCTCCTCGGCGGCCGTCCTGGTAATGGTTTTCGCCGTCAGGTAAAAGATCTTGTCTCCAAGACCCTCCCCCACGGCCTTCACTGCAGGAAACAAAGCAGACATGGTCTTCCCGATCCCGGTGGGCGCCTGGATAAACAAGGTCTTCTTCTGTTCCATGGCCCGGTAAGCAGCCACCGCAAGGCCCCGCTGTCCCGGCCGGTAAGGGAAGGGGAAGGAAAGCTCCCGGATGGAGGCGTTCCTCCGCATCCTGTGATGATAGAGAAACATTCCCCAGGCGGCATATTCTTCCAGCAGGCGGGCCACGAAACGACGGATCTCCTCCGGAGAAAGCCGTTCTTCAAAGCGTCGGATTTCCTCGCTCTCCAGATGGCAGTAGGTGAGCTGGATCCCCACCTCCGGCGGCTCCTCCGGCCCCCAGCGGCCGGCATCCAGCGCCATACAGGCGTAGCACACGGCCTGGGCCCGGTGGACGGGAATGGGCTCCGAAAGGGCTTCGACGTCCCAGAAGACTCCCTTGATCTCGTCCACCGTCGGCACCCCGTCCCGGACAAAAAGCCCGTCGGCCCGTCCCTCCAGGGAAATCTCCAGCTCTTCCACCTCGTAAGCGGCCTTTAAAGAAACCTCCGCCTCATATTCCGCCCCCATGCGGCCCTGGATCTTCCGATGGATCCTGGCCCCGGCCGCCATAGCCTCCGTCTCCTTCCTTCCTTTCCTGCGGTTGTCAATATCGCCGCCTCGAAGAAGGAATTCCACCAGATTCCTTACGGAGATCCGAATCCTGTTTTCTGTCAGCTTCGCCACGATGTTTCCCCTTTTCTGTTTCGTCCTCCTGCCGGACGGGCCGGCCTTTTGTGATCCGGCTTTCCCCGGCATCAAAAGCCCCCGATTTCACCGCTTCCCCGGCGCGCCACGGAAAAACAGGCCGCCGCCCGTTTCGGCAGCAGCCTGTTTTCACTTCCTTGCTTCGTTTTTCGATCCGCCCGGATCAGCAGAGTGCAAAGCGATCCAATACGTTCTCCAGCGTCGTGTCCATCCCGCTGTACTGCACGGTCCAGGGCTGGCTTAAGTCTAAGCTCATGACGCCCAGGATGGATTTGGCGTCTACCACCATCCTGTTATAATACACATCAACGTCAAAGCTACATCTGCTCGCTGTAGAAACCAGTGTCTTTGCATCTTCAACTCTTGATACCTTAATCTGTCTCTTCTTCATTTTCAACACCCCTTCAGAATAAAATTAAACTGTCTTTAAACTGTCACCTGATGTTGGAAAAAGTTATATCATTCCTTTTCTGGATTGTCAAGGCAGTTTATGCAATTTCGTGCATATTACCAAAAAGGGCGCTTCCTTCCCCTGAGGGAAAACAGGTTTTTCAGGCAAAATGCCGATATGGGCAAAAGGGGATTTATTCTGTTTCCGGAATGCTGTGCACCACCCAGTCGATCCACCGCTCCATCACAATATCATAGCAGCCCTCCATCTCCCCGTCGGAGGAAACGGCCTAAAGCAGGATTGCAAACGAGGAAGCCTGAAAATGCTTTCAGCAATCCTCCCCCTGCCTGAAAGCAAATTCCAGCAGGTATTCTCTCGTATTTTTCTCCGGCTTCTCCAGCACCTCCTCCAGACAGCGCTCCAGAGCGGCCCCCAGCTCCTTTCCCGGCTTCATCCCCGCCCCGATCAAATCACGGCCGTTTATGGCCAGGCTTTTCAGAGAAACGCAGTCCCCCGCCTCGCAGATCTCCCGGTAATGCTCCCGGATCTTTAAAAGCTTCGGCAGATAAGTCTCCTGGGCATACCGGTTCTTTCCCCTGCTGTCCGCCTCGCAGACCTCCAGAAGCAGAGGAAACAGCTCCTCGCCCAGGCAGTTTAACGCCTTTCTCACCCCTGCCTTTGAAATGGGGAAGGGAAAGTCATGATAATAAACCAGCTTCGTCACCGCATCCTGAGTGGCGTTATCAAACTTAAGCCCCTTAAGGATCCCTCTGGCAAGCTCTGCGCTGAGCTTCGCATGGCCGTAGAAATGAATGGTCCCGTCCGGGTCCGTAAGGCTGGCCTCCGGCTTCCCGAAATCATGGAGCAGCATGGTCCACCGGAGCAGACGGTCCGCCCTCACATGCCGCAATGCTTTAAGGGTATGCTCCCCCACGGATAAATCATGGTAACGGTTCCTCTGGGGCGTCTCCATGATCCGGTCAAATCCCGGCAGGACAACCGCCGTGATCCCAAGCTCACAGGCCTGCCTGACATATTCCGGATGATCGGAAAGAAGAAGCCGGTCAAGCTCCGCCTGGATCCGCTCCCTGCTGATCAGAGCAAGCCGCCCCGCCATTTCCCGGATGGCCGCCGCCGTTTTCTCCTCAATGGCAAAGCCAAGCTGGGCAGAAAACCGCACGGCCCGGAGGATCCGCAAAGCGTCCTCCGTAAACCGTTCCTTTGCGTCCCCGACGGCCCGGAGGATCCCCTTCTGCAAATCCTCCATGCCGCCAAACACGTCAATCACCCCCTCCTTCGGGCTGTAGGCCATGGCGTTGATGGTAAAATCTCTTCGTTTCAGATCCTCTGTCAGGCTGGCGGTGAACGCCACCTCCTTCGGATGCCTGGCGTCTTCATATTCTCCGTCTACCCGGTAGGTGGTCACCTCGTAGCCGCACCCGCCAAGGAGCACTGTGACCGTCCCATGTTTAATCCCCGTGTCCGCCGTCCTGCGAAAGAGCCGCTTCACCTGCTTCGGCCTGGCCGACGTGGTGATGTCCCAGTCCCCCGGCTTCCTCCCCAGCATGGTGTCCCGCACGCAGCCGCCCACGGCATATGCCTCAAACCCCGCTTTCTCCAGAGTATCAATGATAAGGGCCACATGGGCCGGTATTTCTATCTGCATAAAAGGACCTCCTCCTCACAGGATTCCCATAAAACCGGTCTCCCGTTATGGCCTTCACATACAATTCTCCCATCTTATTCTACGGGGCCAACTGCCCTCATTATAGCACAGCCGGTCTGCCCTGTCCACATTACACGCCGGAGCCGAAGTCCCGGCGGCCTCCTGAATTATGTTTCGGACAGGCGGAAGTTTTTCCCTGCCCTCCCAATATTTTGAACATACCGGCGTTTGCAAAGCTCAATATTTCATTGAATATTCTGGCAGTATGTCCGTCCAAAGCCTGCTTTATAGATATAATCGAGTAGGAGGAAATTTCTCTAATTGAGAAATTTCCGACCTCTCACACCATATTGCATGTCCAGATTGATACAATCTTTGAATGGGTACTATCGTTTTTACATTTAGTGGAAATGCCCTAAAATCAAGGCTTATCAGAAAGGCAGATGCCCCCACCTGTAGATGGCTATCGTCATTTTTTGCACCCAAGGGATTATTACGATTTTTAATCAACTCTATCAACCGGAAATTATCGAGTTCTTTGTGTAAAAAAACAATCCTATAGTTTATCTGTGCGTTTTCACATATGTGTAGAATTGTTTGTGCAGCCGTTTCATCTCATCTGGTGCTTTTACAGAATGCTGATACATAAACCTGTTACCAAAGGAACTACAAAAAATCAAAGACAACGCCATTGTTAATATTGGCATCGGAATAAGCAAAAACAAATACATTTTATTTGGTGATAGTTTGCCTAAATGACTCTTTAGAAAATGAAAATTTCTTTTCAGTCTCATAGCAGTCTTAACCATAACCTTCCGTTCTTTTCCTGCCATTTGCGGAAACTCCGCTTCATAATATGCATCCGCAATTGGAACAACCATAGCCAAATGGCATAATTGCCACTTATGCATATCCCCTGCCACCTGATAAGGAATATGGGACTTTTTCATTAACTTAGAAAGCTTTTTCACTCTGCCCGTTATCTTACCTGAGATTTCCGCAAATGTTGTAGGCTGAACCACCCCTGGAGTCAGGCCAGCATCAAGAATATCCTCTTTTATACTTCCACCGGCACCTGGAAATGCCGGTAATATCCTGCCTTTGCAACATATATTCTCCCATTTCTCATAATCATCAATAGAATTGACCAGTGTTACAATACAAGTGCTTTTATTGGTTTTTAATTCTTCTAACGCTTCATAAAGTTGATTTTCTCTTACATAAAGAAAGATGAAGTCATATATGTCATCATCTGATAATTTTGAGACAATCTTAACATCTGCCCGTTTTATTTTTCCCTTTTGTAAATAAAGCAGTCCCTTAGATTCCAGCAGTTCCAATCGTCTTCCCCGTGCATATACAGTTACATCGTAACCAGCCTCTCCAAATAGCGTGGCATACAATGAACCAATAACACCTGCACCATATATTAATAATTTCATAATCAAATATACCTCTGTCCATTAAATTCCGATTTTATACTCCCTGCAGCTTCCTGACAAATGGAAGCTGTATCAGCTTTGCAGATATTCAATCAGCTTACCTGCATATTCATCACTATGTTCGTGTAAATATTGCCCATGCCCCATATATTCAATTTCTACATCTATGATAGCAGGCAGATATTTTTTTAATAATGCAACACTTTTCCTTGGATACTGCTCATTTGAACCTCGCCAAAACAGGACGGTTCCCTTGTAACTTCTTATATTTTCAGGGATGTTGTAACTATATACAATTTCTATAATACTGTTGTTATCTTTATCCATAACAGCATCCATCATAAATTTAGGAATTGCTTTTCCGTTTTGAATCCGCTTTATCGCTTTGCAGAACACATATTCATACGGCTTTGTCAATAATCCCATCTTTGTTACAAAGGCTGCATCTAAGTGTGCTTTCACAACATTAACATTGCCTCTGCCTATAATCTCGACAACCATTGTTGCTCCCATAGAAAAACCTGATAGGCAGTACAAACAAGTTCACCTGTTCTCCCGCTGTGACCATCCACTTCCGCCAAGATCACATAATAGTCTGACACCGTTTTAAAATTCATTCATAGCAAAGTATTGCCGTAAAAGCCATCCCATGCATAAATAGTATTGACTTCTTATTTTTGTCTCCAAAGCATAAGAAATTCATAAAATCCTTCTATACAAATTTAGATTGTGATTTAATGA
>CATJIW010000085.1 GCA_949740745.1 uncultured Lachnospiraceae bacterium
CCTTGCTCTCTTCCTTGTCGGAGCCGCAGCCGGCCAGGGCCGCCATGGAAAGAACCATCGCCATGAGAACTGCCAATACTTTTTTCATGTCCTGCACCTCTGTATGCGTTTCGCATACCCCTTTCTTAATTTAACAAGGCTCCGACGCATTCCCCTCCGGAGCCTTGCTTCTCAATATTATATCATATTGGTCTGATTTCGCAATGGTTTTCCTGTTTTTTAGTATTTTTTGTTTATTCCCTTAATATTTTCTTATTTTCTCTCACTATCCGACTTCCTACGACCTTTTTTACGGTGCCTGGCATTCCTGCGATCCCCGGCCCCTGCCGCCTTACCCTTCTTTACCGCTTCCTCCCCGCAGGTAAAACACCGCAAGCTGAGTCCTGTCCCTGAGCCCCAGCTTCTCCAAAACGGCGCTCAGATAATTGCGCACCGTCCCCTCGCTCAGACACATGGCATCGGCAATTTCCCGGTTGCTCAGTCCCCTGGCTACCAGGCGGATCAGCTCCTTTTCCCGCTCTCCCACAGAATAATCCGAAAGATCAGCCCCCTTTTCCTGTCTCATCAGCTCCGGGAGCCTTGTCACGATCTCGTTTCCGAACACGCTCTGCCCCGACATCACCGCCTTCAGCGCAGGGGCGATCGAAGCAATGTCCTGTTTGATCAGGTATCCTTTGGAACCGATCTCAAGGGCCCTCAAAATATATTCGTCGTCGGAAAAGGTAGTCAGAAAAAGGATCCTGGCCTCCGGGTAATCCCGTAATATCTCCTCTCCTGCATCCAGGCCGTTCCCTCCCCCCATCCGGACATCCATCAAAAGGACGTCCGGCCGGTATTCTTCGTACAGCCGGACCGCCTCCGGGCCGCTCCCTCCCGTCGCCAGGACGGTGATCCCCTCCTCCGCCTGCAGGATGGTCTTTAAGGACATACAGACCAGTTTATCGTCGTCCACAATGACAATGTTCATATTTAAACTCCTTTTTCAGACTTCCCATAAATTATTTTCTATCGCATCTCCCCAAAAACCGGCTTCTCCGGATGTATTCTCAAGCCATGCAGCGTGCCCGGCCTGCCCCCTCATGTGCGCAGCCCGCTTCCGGGAAGGGGAAGCGACACGAAAAGGCGGAAGCCCTTCTCCGTATCAATGCGGAAATTTCCGCCCAGGGCTTCCGCCCGTTCCCGGATATTCTGCAGTCCGATCCCGCCACCCGCAGCTGCAGGCTCCCGCCTTCCCTTTCCTCCGGACTCAGAAGCCGGCAGAAAGCCGCCGCCGCCGCGAAAGCCGGTTCCGTTGTCCCGGATTACAAGCTGGCACACCGCCGGATGCTCCACCACCAAAAGCTCCGCCGCCGTGGCATTGCTGTGCCTGGCGATGTTGGAAAGCCCCTCCTTTGCAATGGCAATCATGCAATAACTGAACTCTGTCGGAAACCTTCCTGCCTTGTAGCGGAAGGTCACCGGGCAAAAGGTAAATTCCCCTGCCAGCTTTTTTAACTGAAATTCCAGATCCACCGCCTCGTCGCGGAGATTGTGGACGCTCCCCCGGATGCTGTCCATGGCCTCGGACAGAGTCTCCTTCACCTGAAAAAGCTCTCCGGCCAATGTCTCATCCTGTCCGCGGACCACCGTCATGGCGCCTACCTGAAGGAGGGATCTGGTCAGCAGGTGCCCCACGTTGTCATGGATCTCCCTGGAGATCCGGTTGCGCTCGTTCAGGGTCGCCAGCCGCACCTCGTAATCCTGTTTCTCCATCAGCTCCGTATTCTTCTTTTCCAGGTAAAGCGCCTGCTCCCTGGACGAATCCTGCGTCCGGAAATAAACATCCACCGCATTCTGATAGGCCCCGGTCCTCTTTCTCAGAAAAAATCCGGCCATGCAGAGTACCAGGGCCGTCAAAAACAGCCGGATCTCTCCGGACTGCGCCGCCCCGTGGGCGCAGACGCATAACGGAACCGTCCAGGCATACCGAAACGGCCGCGCACTCTGCCCGGCACAGTCATAGGCCGCCAGCGGCAGAAAAAAAAGAAACTCTTCCCGCCAGATTCCGCATATGCAGTAAAGGGCGCCGGCCCACCGCCATCGCTCCGCTTCCAATGCGCTTCCCAGGGAAGAAACCGCCAGGGCCGCCAGAAAC
>CATJIW010000086.1 GCA_949740745.1 uncultured Lachnospiraceae bacterium
ATTGCGGATACGGGACATTCGTCAGCGCAGGTGCCGCAAGCTACACATTCGTCAGAAATTACGTGTGCCATAATGAAAATCCTCCTTCTCTTAATTTAAAGATAGCGTACTGCCTGTGAGTATTGTAATACATGGCAGATAGAATTGCAAGTGCAAAATTCCGTGCAGAAAATATTCCTCCAGATATCCGGCAGAGGCCTTCGGAAGCCTTACAGGATCTGGCAGAATTCCAGCTGTTCGCCGGTGGGGCTGGCGATTTTGAAATAACGGACGCCTCTTTCCCAGAAGGTGGAAAGCTCTTCGATCCCGTTGGTGGTAATGGGATAGCCCTGTTCCACGCAGTATTTGTAATCGGCCTCGATGTCTTCCGAATCAAAGCTGTAATGATCGATCTTGCCGGCAACTTCAGGGGAAAGGGGCGGATCCGCCTGGTACATCTCATAGACCACGTCGCAGTTTTTCAGGAAATAGACATGGTTCCCGGCCCCGTTTGGAAATTTGCCGATGACCTCGAAGCCCAGCACGTCCACGTACCATTTGGCGTCCTTTTCCACGTCGTTGGTGGCAAGGCCGATATGGCCGTGTTTTCTGTTCTTAATCATAGAAAACCCTCCTTCGTTTCGTTTCCTTTATTGTAATGCCTGGGAAATAAATCTTCAAGTATAAATTGTCAGAAGGAAAAAAGTGTAGTAAACTAAAGCTGTGAGCAAAGGCCCGCAGATCCGGCCGGGAGAGGTATATGAAAAGGCCCGGAGGTAAATACTGAGGAACAGAGGAAACAGAAACCTGTAAGGAGGAATTTACATGTCAGTGATCACGATTACCAGAGACAATTTTAAACAGGAGGTTTTGGAAAGCAGCAAGCCGGTGCTTCTGGATTTTTGGGCGGCCTGGTGCGGCCCCTGCCGCATGGTGGCTCCCGTCCTGGAGGAAATTGCAAAAGAGCGGACGGATATCCGGGTGGGAAAGGTCAATGTAGACGAAGAGCCGGAGCTGGCGGGGGAGTTCGGAGTCATGAGCATTCCGACGCTGGTGGTCATGAAGGACGGAAAGGAGGCGGCGAAGTCCGTGGGCGCTCAGCCTAAGGAAGAGATTCTGGCAATGCTGTGACAAAAAGAAGGGGAAACGGAAGGTTTTCCCTTCTTTTTTCAGAGGAAGTATATGATATAATAGAAGAAACGGGAAAGCAAAAGGGCAGGGAAATGGGGAAACGAAAGAGGTGGAGAAGGGCGCTCCTGATTCTGGCGGCGGTTCTTTTGATCGTGTACATAGCGGCATGCAATATTCTGGTGAATGTGGCGTTAGTCCCGGAAATCATGGAGAAGCTTCAGGCGTTTGAGGATCTGACAGAGGAGGGGCTGGAGGCGCTGGTGCAGACGGACGACATTCTGGAAAATCAGGCCGAATTCAGGAACGAGACGGAGGAATGGCTGGAAACCTCGGTTTCGGAGCTTCTTGCGGTGACCACAAAGGACGGCTATGAGCTGGTGGGACGGGTCTTTTATCAGCCGGAGGGACAGGGCGGCCACAAATGGGTGCTGCTGCTCCACGGTTATACGGGATGGAAAGAGGAAATGTATCCCATCGCCTGTCAGTATGCGAAGGAGGGGTATCAGATCCTGGTTCCGGACATGCGCTGCAGCGGTGAAAGCGAGGGGGATTTTATCGGCATGGGCTGGACCGACCGGCTGGATAACCTGCTCTGGCTGGACTGGATTCTCGTCAGGGATCCGGAGGCGAGGATTGCCATACACGGTCAGTCCATGGGGGCCGCCTGCGCACTGATGATGTCCGGCGAAAGGGCGCTTCCGGAGGCGGTGAAGGCCGTTGTGGCGGACAGCGCCTATACGGACGCATACCGGATGTTTGCCAAGCAGATGAAAGAATGGGCCGGCCTGCCGGCCTTCCCCCTGCTTCCGGGGGCCTCCTTTATGCTGAAGCTTCGGGGCGGCTATGGCCTGAAGGAGGCGTCCGCTTTGGAGGCGGTGAAAAAAACCTCTCTGCCCGTCCTTTTGATCCACGGAATGGAGGACGTGTTTGTTCCTCCGGAAATGAGCCGGGAGCTTTATGAGGCGGCCGCCGGGGAAAAGGAGTTAATGATGGTAGAGGGCGCAGGCCACGTGCAGGTGCAGGATAAGGAACCGGAGCTGTATTATGGGACGGTATTTGCTTTTCTGGAGGCTCACGGGATCCGGTAGGCGGAGCGCATTCAGCGGGAAGAAGGATCCGGCTCTCTCAGATAATCGGCGAAGATCTCGATCAGTTCTTTGGGGTAAAGCGGATCCTTCCGCCTGAAACGGCGGCCGGTGAGCTCTTCCAGCATTTCATGCCCGTCGTTTCTCAGGATCACGTCCCGGACGGTCCGAATATTTTTCTCCAGCTGGAACATGGAAACATTATGCCGTCTGGCAATGGGGAGATAAATGTTTTTCCGGATGCCGGACAGGCGGGACGGATCCTCCAGCGCCATGGACACAGCTTCTGCAAAGAATGAATAACCGACATAGCATTTGTTTGCTCCTGCCAGGTGGAGCAGGGAGTCCAGTGTCTTTTTCATTTGTACCTCCTGTTTTTGAAATATAGTTCTTATTAATAAGAAGAATATAGAGGAAAGTAGAAAAAATTTCCATAGATTAGACGAAAAAAGACATGGAAATTTTTTGACGGTCCCCCTCTTTACAGGGGAACCGGTCTGTGTTTATAATGAGAGATAAATAAAAATGAAAAAGGCGCAGAAGGCCTTGAGAAAACAGGCGTTTGCGAAACATGGAATGGCCGGAATATTCGATGGATATCTGAGTTTCGCGGCTGCCTGCCTGAGAAGGGCGGAAAGGAGATCATAGGATGAAAGGCGTATCGGAGGAAAGCTTTGACGGGATAGAGGAAATCCGCGGGCAGGCCAGGCAGGCCTTTGACGAGCTTTGGGAAGCGGCGGAGCTTTCGGAGGGAGAAATTTTGGTGGTGGGCTGTTCCTCCAGCGAGGTGGCCGGCCGGAGGATCGGTTCCTGGTCCAGCGAAGAGATCGGAAAGGCCCTGTTTGAAACCCTTTATGAAGCCTGCCGGGAGAAGGGGATTTATCTGGCGGCCCAGTGCTGCGAGCATTTGAACCGGGCCGTGATCCTTCCGAAGGAGGCGGCGAAACGATGCGGGTTCCCCATGGTAAACGTGGTGCCCCGGCTGAAGGCCGGAGGCTCTTTTGCCACGGCGGCTTATTACGGAATGGAGGGGGCGGCGGCCGTGGAGGAAGTGAGAGCCCAGGCCGGGATCGATATCGGCGACACTCTGATCGGCATGCATCTGCAGGCGGTGGCCGTACCGGTGCGGACAAAGGTGAAAGCCATTGGCAGCGCCCATGTGGTGTGCGCAAGGACCCGGTTAAAATATATCGGGGGAGAACGGGCGGCGTATTTTTGAGATCATTGACGGGAGAGGACATGAAAGATCTGGATAACAGGCAGAAAAAGCAGTTTGATCAGATTAAAAGATGGGCAAAAGAAGAGCATGGCGGAAAGCTGAGTTACATGACTTTGACAGACATGCTGCGATATGAGCACGCTCCTTTGGCGGAAGAGGAGGAAGTGATTAATCAGATTGTTTATGATTTGATGGAAAGCGGCGTTGAGATTGAGCCGCTGGAGGAGGGAGAAGCCTACTTTTCGGAAAACCTGGAGTCGGATTATTTTATTCCCGCTTTGGTAAAAATTGCACAGCCGCCGTTAAACGTTTCCAATTTGATGGAACGCCTGGAAGATGAAGAGATTGATTTGGAGCCGGTATATCAGAGAAAAAAAGAAATTTGGGATTTTAAGCGCCAGAGTCAGCTGATCGAGTCTTTGATGCTCAGGATACCGATCCCAAGCTTTTACTTTGACACGGCTCAGGAGGATACCTGGAAAGTAATTGACGGTCTGCAAAGGCTGACTGCATTTAAGAATTACCTGACCGGGAAAGAGAAAAAGAAACTGCAGGATCTGCAGTATCTGACGGATTTTAATGGAAAAACCTTTGATGAGCTTCCGCGCCAGTATATCCGGCGGATTAAGGAAGCGCCGATCGTGGCGTTTTGTGTGGAGAAAGGAACGCCGGAAGGAATTATTTATAATATTTTTCAGCGGATCAATACGGGAGGGCTGAAGCTTACGCCGCAGGAGATTCGAAATGCCATGTATCATGGAAAGTCGACGGAGCTGGCAAAGAAGCTTTGCGCAAGCAGCGAATTTTTGGAGACAACGATGTATGCGGTCAAGCCGGACCGGATGGCGGATCAGGAATATGCGATCCGCTTTATGGCGTTCACGGAACTGGATTATTCTGTAGAGTATCAGGACGATATTGATGCTTTTTTGATTAAGGCGATGAAAAAAGTAAATGCTTACAATGAGGAAGAGCTAAAAAGGATCGAAGAAAGCTTTTGCAGGGTGATGAAATACTGCCGGATCATTTTTGGGAGATATGCGTTTCGCCGGATTGGAGAGGGCGGAAGAAGAGGACCGATTAACAAGGCGTTATTTGAACTTTGGTCCGTATGCTTTTCTAAATTAAAGGAGGAGGAGCTGGGAGAGCTTTCCCGGCAGTCAGGGAAGTTTATGGAAAAATATGCGGGCCTGTTTCAGAAAAAAGAATTTATACAGGCGTTAAAGTCGGGGAAACGTACCGATTGTGTAAAACGAATCAATGAAGGAGAAATGTTGACAGAGGAGCTTTTATGCTGAGACGACTGATATTAAAAAATTTTAAATGCTTTGAAAACCTGGAGCTTTCGTTAAAAAATTTGAATGTGCTGATGGGACTTAACGGGATAGGGAAATCTTCTGTACTGCAGAGCCTGCTTCTTCTGCGGCAGTCTTATCAGGAAAATAAGCTGACAGGACTTAAACTGAACGGGAAATATGTAAGTCTGGGCAATGGCAGCGACGTTTTGTCAGAAAAGGCGGAAAAAGAGCAGATTGAGATTATGGTAGAAGATGAAAGGCAGTTTTTAAGGACTTGTTTTTCTTATGTTCCGGAGTCGGAGTTTATGGAAAATGAAATATCCTGTGAGGATATTTCTGAGGAACATCTTCTGTTCGGAGACCGATTTGTTTATCTTTCCGCATATCGAATTGAATCCAGGGACCTGTATCATATTACAGACGAAAAAGAGCTGAAGAGGAGAGAGCTTGCCAATACCGGGGAATACGCACTTCATTATCTGAGTGTGTATGGAGGAAAATCGATAGAAAATGCGGCGGTTGTGTTTAACCGGCGGGAGGAAGACGGCTTTCTGGCCGGTCAGGTGCAAAGGTGGATGTCATTGATCGCTCCGGGAGTCATGCCTCAGGTTATTGTGAATAAAAGCCTGAGGACGGCAGAGCTGAGATATGAATTTTTAGAGGGGAAGGAAAAGACAAACGCGTATAAAAGCGTGAATGTCGGCTTTGGGATTACGTATGTACTTCCCATTGTTATTTCTATTTTATCGGCAAGACCGGGAGATTTGCTTTTACTGGAAAATCCGGAGGCCCATATTCATCCGGCGGGACAGAGGTATTTAGGGGAATTAATGGCCAGGGCGTCGGCAGGCGGAGTACAGATTTTAGTTGAGACTCACAGCGATCATGTATTAAACGGGATACGTCTGGCGGTAAAGGCCGGAAGGCTTGGCAGTGCAGATACGGGAATTTTTTTCTTTTATAAAGAGAAAGAGGAGCAATACCGGCATAAAGTGATAAGTCCTGTGCTGGACAGCGGGGGAAATATAGATGTCTGGCCGGAAGGATTTCTGGATGAATGGGATAAGGCGCTGATTGACTTGCTTTAAGAGGGAGAGACGCATGCAGATTGCAATCAATGATCTGTCTTTTGAGTTTCCTTTTCATGAGGAGCGGCAGATGATGGAAGCGGTCAGAAAATTTATCAGAGTCTGCAGGGATCTGGAATCAGACCGCTGTCCGGGCGTGGAACGGATTGTGGGGATTGAGATTGACAAGGAGAAACAGATCGGGCCAAATTGTACGGTGTATCATTTAATTCAGAGGCTTACGAATCGAAATGAACGAACTTATTTTTTGTCGCTGTTGAAGGACAGAGGAAAAATTCTTCAAGGACAGGGGATTCCTTTTGTGTACAAAGGAAAGAAATCTTTTGTATGCGCTTCTATGAAAGATGAACTGTTAGTCAGTATTGAGTCGGAGGAAGGGTTAAAGGAGCCCGTGTTAAAAGGGGCCATGGGAGAATCGGAAGCCGGCATTTCCAACATATCCTGTGAGGAGCATTTTTGGATACACAGAGACAGACTGGGGATACGGATTTATGAAGCAAATGATGTCAAGCATAAAAAAGAACGGGAAAACTATTATGGAAAGGGAAAAACGGCCAGTCCGATGGATTTATCGGACCAGGAGGCTCAGGAGCTTTTAAACCGGGCGATTTGGATCAAGGGCCGTCTGTACGCCCGGAAAGGGATACATAATTATACGTTTCAAAACACAAGGGATTGTATTTATCATGGATATATTTCCGATTTTCCGGGAGATGATATTTTGAGGGAACTGTATCGCATGAAATGGGATTAGCTCATCTTATGATTGCCATTTGGAAAAAAATAGGATATGATTAAAAACAGGACGATTTTAGGAGGAAAAGACAGAATGTACATGACTTGTTTGGATTTAGAGGGCGTGCTGGTGCCTGAGATCTGGATCGCATTTTCCGAGGCCAGCGGCATTCCGGAGCTTAAGCGGACTACCAGGGACGAGCCGGATTATGACAAGCTGATGAACTGGCGGCTGGGGATTTTGAAGGAGCATGGGCTTGGCCTTAAGGAAATTCAGGACACGATTGCAGGGATTGACCCTCTTCCGGGGGCAAGGGAGTTTTTGGACGAGCTGCGTTCATTTACCCAGGTGGTGATCCTCAGCGACACGTTTACGGAATTTGCGGCTCCCCTTATGAAAAAGCTGGGCTGGCCTACGATTTTCTGTAATTCCTTAGAGGTGGCGGAAAACGGCGAAATCACCGGCTTCCGGATGCGGATTGCAGACTCCAAGTTAAGTACGGTCAGGGCGTTCCAGTCCATTGGATACGAGACGATCGCCGCAGGAGACAGCTACAATGATCTGGCGATGATTCAGGCGGGGAAGGCCGGCTTCCTGTTTCGGAGCACCGACAGGATCAAGGCAGATTATCCGGACCTCCCGGCCTTTGAGACTTATGCGGAGCTGATGGCAGGGATCCGGGGAGCCGTGGGGGCGCATTGAGCCTGCGGCCGTCATAAGGGCCATGATTGGATGGCGTTTGTTTCATGGCCTTTTATAATCTATAATAAGGAAGGGAAAGGATAAAAGAGTATGAAAAATCTTATTAAGAAGTGGAACAGCATCAGCTTGATTCTGCGGATTTTAGCGGGAATGGTCATCGGCGCAGTCCTGGGGCTTGCCCTGCCGCAGGCTTCGGTGACGGCCGTGCTGGGCGACGTCTTTGTGGGAGCGCTCAAGGCAATCGCACCGGTACTGGTATTCGTGCTGGTTATGAGCGCCCTGGCCAATGCCGGCATGGGGATCGGCGGACGTTTCCGTACGGTTATTATTCTGTACCTGCTGAGCACGCTGCTGGCGGCTGTGGTGGCGGTGGCGGGAAGCTTCCTGTTCCCCGTCGAGATCCGGTTAAATGTGGCGGCCGCCTCCAATACGCCGCCGGAGGGGATCGGGGAGGTATTGACGAACCTGATCAACAACATGGTGGCGAACCCGGTGGCGTCCTTAATGAACGCCAACTATGTGGGGATTTTGTTCTGGGCGATTATTTTCGGGCTGGCTCTTAAGAAGCTGGCTTCGGCGGAGACGAAGAAGCTGGTGACGGATTTTGCGGATATGGTTTCTCAGGCAGTCCGCTGGGTCATTCAGCTTGCGCCTTTTGGAATTCTGGGGCTGGTATTCCAGACGGTTTCGGAAAACGGCCTCGGCATTTTTACGGATTACGGAAAGCTTCTGCTTCTTCTGGTGGGATGCATGCTGGCGGTGGCCCTGATTGTGGATCCGCTGATTGCTGCGGTCTTCCTGAAACGGAATCCTTATCCGCTGGTGTTCCGCTGCCTGAAGGAGAGCGGAGTGACGGCTTTCTTTACCAGAAGCTCTGCGGCCAACATTCCGGTTAACATGGCGCTCTGTGAAAAGCTGGGACTGGAGCCGGATTTTTATTCCGTGTCCATTCCTCTGGGGGCCACCATCAATATGGACGGCGCAGCCATTACCATCACCGTGATGGCTCTGGCGGTGGCGCACACCATGCAGATTCCGGTGGACATTCCCTCGGCGATTATGCTGAGCCTTCTGGCGACGCTGGGCGCCTGCGGGGCTTCCGGCGTGGCGGGCGGGTCCCTGCTCCTTATTCCCATGGCCTGTGCTCTTTTCGGCATCAGCAATGACATTGCCATGCAGGCGGTCGCCGTGGGCTTTATCATCGGCGTGGTGCAGGATTCTCTGGAGACGGCCATCAATTCCAGCGGCGACGTGATGTTTGCGGCCGTGGCGGAATTCCATGACCGGATGAAACGGGGAGAAGACGTAAGGTTTTAGAGGGTGATGCTTCAGGGAAATATTTTCATATGCAGACAGAAAGGTCGTGAGGACGGACAGCCGCTTTACCGGAAGGGAGCGGCTGTCGTCATGGAAAGGGAAAAATGAAGGTCATTGCACATATTGATACGGATTTTGAGGAAAAATTCGGAATTCCCAGGCAGAGCGGCCTGGTGGAAAGCCTCCGGGGGAGGATCGTGTTCGAGGAGGCGTACCGGTCGGCGGAGGCGGTCCGGGGGCTGGAGGGATTCGATTATATCTGGCTTCTCTGGCAGTTTCAGGGAGTGGACGAGGACCGCTGGTCGCCCATGGTGAAGCCGCCCAGGCTCGGCGGGAAGACCAGGATGGGAGTGTTTGCCACCCGTTCTCCCTTCCGTCCCAATGCCATCGGCCTCTCTTCGGTACGGCTTGAAGGGATTGAGTATTCGGAGGAGGGGCCGGTGCTTTTGGTGTCGGGAGCCGATCTGAAGAACCGGACGCCCATTTATGATATCAAGCCTTATCTGGCTTATACGGATTCTCATCCGGGAGCCAGGGAGGGCTTTGCCCGTCAGGGGAGGGAGCATTTCCTGGAGGTGGAATTTCCGGCGGAGCTTTTGGAGCTGTTTCCGCAGGAGAAGCGGGAGGCGCTTCTGGAGGTGCTCAGGCAGGATCCCAGGCCGGGCTACCACGATGACGAAACCCGTAGGTATGGGGTAGCTTTTGCGGGCCGTGACGTACATTTCCGGGTAAAGGGGAATATTCTGACAGTTTTTGAAGTTGTACCGTTTCCTGCCACATGATATAATAGGCAGTGGACAATCTGACAGCTAAAGTCGTGCCGGGACC
>CATJIW010000087.1 GCA_949740745.1 uncultured Lachnospiraceae bacterium
GACGTCCCGCTCCATGATCTCCAGAAGAAGCTTCAGATTGAAAGCGACCCCCTCCATAACCGCCCGGTAAAAATCCCCCTGGGAGGTTTCCTGGTCAAGGCCGAGGAATGCCCCCCTGGCCCGCAAATCATACCAGGGGGAACGCTCTCCCATAAGATAAGGAAGAAAGAGAATCCCTCCCGCCCCCGGCAGGCTTCCCGAAACCAGGTCTTCGACGGCGCCAAAGGAAAGAGGCGGAGAAGACAGCCTCTCCCTGGCCCAGGAATGTGCCAGGCCCCCGGTCTGCATAGTTCCCAGATACACATACCGGTCAGGGATGACGTGGGGCTCCGCCTGCATCCGGCAGGCCCCGTCCAGAATCAGCCGGTCCGTCTCCGTTACCAGCCAGGTGGAGCTTCCCAGACAGAGGTAGCTGTCGCCGGGTTCCACGCAGGCCGCACCCAGGTGGGCCGCCGACCCGTCGCCGGCCCCGGCCACCACCGGCGTTCCCTCCAAAAGCCCGCACAGGGCAGACGCCTCTTTCGTGACTCTGCCGATCACCGTCTCACAGGGCACCACCTCCGGAAACAAATCCTTCCGGACGCCGGCGCATTCCAGCACCTCCTCCGACCACTCCTGCCTGGTGATGTCATAGGCGATGGTATAAGCAGCATCCGTCGGGTCCGTGACGATTCTCCCCGTCAGCATGAAATTGATAAAGTCCTTGGCCTGCACATACCGGAAGGCCCGCCCGTAAAGCTCCGGCCTGTGCTTCTTCTGCCACATAATCTTGGGAAGGCTGTAAGAAGCGCCGGGCGGCTGTCCGGTGATCCGGTAATACCGGTCCCTTCCAAGCCGCCCGGCGATCTGCTCACATTCCGCCTCCGCCCTTGCGTCCGACCAGATCAGGCTGTTCCCCAAAGGAGTCCCCTCCCGGTCCAGAGCCAGACAGCCCATCATCTGCCCCGAGACGGCCGCTGCCTCCACCGAGACGCCCGGATTCCGTCCCAGAACCGTCTTTGCGGCCTCACAGACCGCACGCCACCAGAGCCGCGGATCCTCCTCCGCCCACCCGGATCTCGGATAGACGGGAGCATAGGAAACCACTGCGCTGTCAAGGAGCCTTCCGTCTGTCCCGAACAGAGACGCCTTATTGCCGGAGGTCCCAAGGTCATGGGCAAGAATGCATGGTATCATATTACTCCTCTTCCTTCAGCAGGCGGATGATGTTCTCCGAGGACGCCACGCCCATGCCGAACCGGTCGACCCCCATGTCATACATCTCCTTCACCACAGAAAGCTCCCGGATGCCTCCGGAGACCTTTACTTTCAGCTTCCCGTCCGCCGCCCGGAGCATCAGCCTTGCGTGCTCCAGGGTACAGGGGCCCACGAAGCCTGTTCCCGCCTTTACAAAATCTGCGCCGCCCTCCGCCACCAGCTTCACGGCCGTCTCGATCTGCTCCGCCGTAAGCATGGCCGGCTCAATAATGACCTTCAAATTATGGCCCGCAGGCACTGCAGCCCGCACTGCCCGAATGTCCTTTAACACATAGTCATATTCCCCGTTCTTAAGGGCGGCGATGTTCATCCACATGTCGATCTCGTCACAGCCAAGCTCCATGTAGGTCTTCGTCTCAAACACCTTGACCTCGGTCCGCTCCGTTCCCGCTCCCAGGGACGATCCGACCCCGCCGCCCACTCCGGTGGACGTCCCCTTCAGCTCTTCCAGCAGATAGTCATAGTAGGAAGCGAAGCCGTACACCTGAGCGAAGCCGTACTTCTTCGCCGCCTCCGCCAGATCCCGCTGAGAAGAAAAAGACATGGCGGCCGCAATACATGCGCCGTCAACCATATGCGCAAAGGTTTCCGCAGTTAATTTTTTCATGGATGCCTCCCGTATGCATGATTCAAATTTGCGCAGAAGAACTGCGTAATCATGCAAATGTGCTCCGATTGATCCCGGCTTCCCCGCAGATCCTCGCAATAGCCCGCATGGACTGGGAAAGGTAGAGCTCCGGGTCTCTGAAATAAGGGGCCAGAAGCTCCGTGGAGCACCAGCCGTCATAATGGTTCCGTTTCAAAATCCTCATAAAATCCACGAGGGGAAGGACTCCGGCCGGATCATCCAGCTGAGAATGGAATTCCGTCGCCCCGTCGCTGTTGCAGATGTGGACGTACTTCATCGTCCCCTTCAGCTTGTCAAAATACTCCGAATACGGCTCGTTGGCAATCAGGGGCGGAACCACGTCGATCATGGCGCAGAGCGCCGGACTCCCTACCAGCCCCTGGAGCCTCACAATATCGTCCGCACAGGTAATGGTACTTCCCTCCGAGGGAGACAAGGACTCCAGAATAATGTCCACCCCAAGCGCTTCCGCCCGTTTACAGAGGCTCCCGACGCCTTCCGTCAGGATTTCCCAGACCTCCTCCCGGTTTCTTCCGTAGCCGGGATGCTTGGCCGTGATCTGCATCTTGTCGGTCCCAAGAGCCGCCGCCGTCTCTACGCTGCGAAGCAGGTAGGCCGCCGTCTCCTCCCGTTCCTTTTTGCAGGCGGAGGTTAAACTGTAGGGATAGGCCAGAATCTCTGGCGTAAACATGGAAATTTCCACGCCGTACCGCTTCTTCCAGGTCAGAACCGCTTCGACGGCCGCCCCGTCCATATCCCAGGCATAAGCGTGGGGCCTGGCTCCCCAGACCTCTACGCCGTCAAAGCCGTATTCCTTCGCCATCCGAAAGCAGTATTCCAGAGGATACCTCGCAAACTGATAAGTCAGGAAAGAAAACTTCATTTTTTCACGCCCTCCGAAGCCTTACTCGTATTCCCCGTTTGCCACGGCCTCCGCCGTCATCAGGGAAATCTCGATCTGCTGCACAGGCTCTACGGTCTCCCCCTGCAGGATTTTGTATGCAGTCTCCAGAGACACAGAGCCCAGGGACTTGGGATGAAGGTCCACCACTGCGATCATATTGCAGTCCGGGCCATCCTTCTTCATAATCTCCTTCTGTTCGGGAGTCGCGTCATAGCCTACGATCAGAACGTCCTGTCTTTCATTGGCCTCGCACGCCACGTATGCGCCCAGAGTACGGTCGCCATCCGGGCAGAAGATCGCCGTAATGTCGGTATGGGCCTGAAGCATGTTTTCCACGGTCGTGCGATGAGTGTCGCGGGTACCGCTGGAAAGCTGCTCCACGATCTCAACGTCGGGAGCGATCTCCTTAAGCCTGTCCTGGAAGCCAAGGATTCTTTCCCAGGTGGAGGTCACGGATTCCAGATCGGATACGATCAGGACTTTTCCTTCCTTGCCCATTTTTTCCACAAGGTAATCTGCGTCCATGGCTCCGCCGCCCGCATTGTTGTCGAGAACCTTGGCATCCACTTCCGCATCTGTCTCAATATCCCAGTTAACCACTACGATGCCTGCCGCCCTGGCCTGGTCAATGTAAGGCTCGATGGCGTCCGCATCCACGGGAGCGATGCAGATGGCGTCCACGCCCTGGCTGATCAGATCCTCCATGATGGAGATGTCCTTCTGCATGTCGCCGGCGGGATCCATGTATACCAGCTCTACGCCCAGTTCGTCTGCCTTTGCCTGTGCGCCGTCGATGACGTCAACGCCGAATTCCTCTGCCAGAGAATAGGTGATCATGGCGATGGTATAATTCCCGTCGCCGCCCGCCTTATCTGCCTCCGTGACCGCCTCCGTCACCGCATCGGCCCCTGCTTCGGACGCCTCGCTCTGTGCCTCCGTCTTCTCCTGGGCAGCTTCCGTTTTCTTATCGCCGGAGCCGCCGCAGCCCGCCAGTAACGCGGCCGCCATGGCCATTGCCGTCAGTGTGCCTACAATCCTTTTCTTCATATAAAAATCCTCCTTTTTATTTGTGATGGTGCTCAGGCACCGTGAAACCGATTATTTTTTCCGTCCGTTGTAGATGGAGTAGAGAACGGAGCCTACGATGATGATACCCTTTACCACCTGCTGCCAGTAAGAGTCAATGTACATCAGGTTCATGGCATTGTTGATGATGCCCATCAAAAGGGCGCCGAAGAAAATGCCGGGCACGGCTCCTTTGCCGCCGCTGAAGGAAACGCCGCCCATGGCGCAGGCAGCAATCGCCTCCGTCTCGAAGGTATTTCCGCCGGTGGGCTGTGCGGACGCATTTCTCGCCGCAAGAATCACGCCGGCCAGAGCCGCGCACAGGCCGCTGATCATATAGGAATACATCAAAACCCGCTTCGCATTGATGCCGGAATGATGGGCCGCCTCATAATTGCCGCCGACTGCATACACGGAACGGCCGAAGGACGTTTTCGCCAGAATGACCGCCACTATAATAAAGGTGATGACCATGAAATAGATCGGCGTGGGGATCCCCAGGATATTTCCCAGGCCCAGGAACTGAAAGCTCTCCGGCAGGTTGCCGATGGGCTTGCCGGCCGTGATCAGGTAGCAGACGCCCCGGAGCATGATCTGGATGCCCAGGGACATGATGAAGGGAGGGATTCCGGTGTAGGCAATCACCGTCCCGTCCATCAGGCCGATCAGGCCGCCCACGATAACGGCGATCAAAATGGCAGCTGCCAGCGGAACCCCCATTTCCGTGACAAACTTGGCGACGACGGCGCCGGAAACGCCGGCCGTGGAACCGACCGTCAGATCAATGCCGCCCGTCATCATGGCAAAAGCCATGCCGCAGGCCAGAATGCCGTACACGGAAATCTGTCTCAAAATATTTTTAATGTTGTTCAGCGTCATGAAGTTTGCGCTTCTGAAGCTCATAAACACGCAGACTACGATGATCACCAGGATGATTCCCGAATAAGACCTAAAATTCGGGTTATTCAAAAGCCTTTTGATTGGATTGTCTTTTTTGTTTTCGCTCGTCCCCATCTCAAATCTCCTTCGTCGCAAAACTCATGATCTTCTCTTCCGTTACGCTTCCCATTTCTTCCGCACTCACCACTCCGGTGATCCGGCCTTCTCTCATGATGACAATGCGGTCGCTCATGTTCATAAGCTCCGGAAGCTCAGAAGAGATCATAATGATCGAAACGCCCTTCTCCACAAGATCGTTCATGATCTCATAGATCTCCGCCTTGGAACCGACGTCGATGCCTCTGGTCGGCTCATCCAGAATCAGAATGTCCGGATCGGTGGCAAGCCCCTTTGCGATAACCACCTTCTGCTGATTGCCGCCGCTTAAGTCTCCCGCATTCACATTGCAGGAGGGAGCCTTCACGTTGAGCTGCTTCATGTATTTGTCCGCAATTTCCTTTTCCTTTCTGGCATTCAGGAAGCCGGCGCGGCTCACCGTTTTCAGGGAGCTCATCTCAATGTTCTGAAGAAGGGTGCGGATCAGGACAAGCCCCTGGTCCTTCCGGTCCTCCGGTACCAGCGCAAATTTATTTTTAATGGCATCCTGCGGGCTTTTATTGTTAATGACCCTCCCGTCTTTGGTCACGGTCCCGGTGCATTTGTCAAGGCCCAGGACGGCCCTCATAAGCTCTGTCCTTCCGGAGCCCACCAGGCCGCCGAAGCCCAGGACCTCCCCTCTGCGAAGCTCAAAGGACGCATCTTTTACTTTTTCATTGGTGATATGCTCTGCTTTTAAAATCACCTCTCCGATGGGAACGGATTTTTTCGGGAACTGATTCTCCAGATTCCGCCCGACCATCATTGCAATGATCTGGTCCTCGTTCAGATCCTTTACCATCCCTTCCCCGGAATTTCTCCCGTCCCGAAGGACGGCCGCCCGGTCTCCGATGGCAAAGATGTCGGTCAGACGATGAGAGATATAAATCATGGAAATATTCTTCTGCTTCAGCTCACGGATGATGCGGAACAGAATGTCCGTCTCCTCGTTGGTCAGGGAGGAGGTCGGCTCATCAAAGATAATGATCCTGGAATCATAGGAAATGGCTTTCATGATCTCCACCAGCTGCCTCTGGGCTACGCTCAGATTCCGGATATACTCGGTCGGCTCAAAATGGATGTCCAGTTCGTCCATAAGCCTTAAGGTCCGCTTTTTCAGCTCTTCAAAATCGACCAGCCCGTATTTCTTCGGATAGCGGCCCACGTAAATGTTCTCCATGATCGTCATATCCGGAAACTGGACCAGCTCCTGATATACGGTCGAGATCCCGCAGCCGTGGGCAGCCTCCGGGTTTTTGATATCGATCTTCTGATCATTCAGAAAAATCTCGCCGGCGCTGGGAATCACCACGCCGGACAAAATTTTCATCAGCGTCGATTTACCGGCGCCGTTTTCTCCCAAAAGACAGAGAATCTCCCCTTCCTTAAGCTCCATGGAAACGTCGCTCAGCGCCCGGATGCCGCCGTACTGCTTGGAAATCCCCTGCATTTTCAGAATCGTTTTTGTCATGCTTTCACCACCCTCTTACAGTTCCGGCTCTGCAAATGTCACCCCGTATCCAAAAGAGCCATTCACCATGCAGTTTTTCCTAGCCAGGAGATTTCCCTGGCACATACAGTATTCGATCAGGCGATCCTCCATGTCATGAATATCCTCTTCCCTCACAAAATGCTCTTCCGGGTTACCCCTAAGCAGCTCCAGATAGTTTCTGTTGTCAAAAAGCGTACCGATAAACGCCGTAATCCAGGAATCCCCCGCTCCGGTCGTGTCCGCCACGGGCCCGCCGTAATTATAGGGCTGCTTCATGTAAAAACGTCTTCCGTTATAGACAACCGCTCCCCGTCCGCCGATGGTGGTGACTGCAAGCTTGCAGCCGTATTCGTCCACACACTGCCTGAGGTACCCCTTCAGCTCCTCCTCCGGAAGCTCTTTCCCGGAGAAAAACGCAATCGTGATGTCCGGGCAGATTTCCCTCAGGGTCCCGGCCGTCCACTCATCGGAAAAATCATAGAGCAGGGGAATTCCCGCATCCTTTATTTTTTTCAGCTCGCCTTCGATATGGCTGTAGCAGCTGGAATGGGCGATATCGAAGGTCCGTATGTATGTAAGAAGGTCTTCCGTAATCCGAAGGGGCCTTTCCTTCACCAGCCCCGCATCGTTTTCTTCCACGATCGTTCGGTCTCCGTCCGTCAGATGGATGCCGCAGCGTCCGGTCTCTCCCTCCTCTATCTCGCACCGGGAAACGTCCACTCCCATCTCCCGCACCGCCTGAAGAATCAACTCTCCCCAGCGGTCCTTTGCGATCTTTCCCACGTAGGCGGTCTCATGGGAAAGCATCCTTCCAAAGACCGCTGCGTTCACACAATTCCCCCCCGGATACGCAATCCCGGTGGTGTAATTCAGATCCACGACATTGTCACCGATTCCAACCAGCCTTGCCATAGGTCACCCCGCTTAATTTAAATTAATATTCCATCTGACGATAGTATCTTCTGGTCGTCAGCGGATGGTTGCGCTCTTTTTCAAGATGGCAGGAAAGTCTCTCGGTGATCACATACATGACCATGGGGGACACGATCTTCCGGTACAGCGCCTTGCTGAAGGGAAGCTCCACTTCCTTCGTGTCGAACTTGTTGATCACCCTGGAGACCCTGGTCACGAAGCTGTCAACCCGGTCCATAAGCGGCCTGGTCTCGTCCTCTCCGTAGAACAGGAAGATAGAAGTGTCCTCCTCGCAAAGCTCGATGGTCCCGTGGAAGAACTCCGCCGCATGAATGGATTTGGTCTTGATCCACTGCATTTCTTCCAGAATGCACATCGCATAGTCATAGGCCTCTCCCCAGAGCATGCCGGAACCGACCACCATATGGTAATCCACGTCCTTTAAGTCTGCGGCGATCTTTGCGCACCGGTCCTCGTAGAGCTCCTTGCCCTTTAACAGATAAGGCACGATCTTCGCATACTCGCCCATGAATGCCTCGTAATCCGCAAACTCCCCGGCGTTCTTAAGGAACCTGCCGACCACGGTGTACATGTAGGTGTAGATCGCCTCGCAGAGACAGTCATCCTCCGCAAAGCTGAAGAACTTATAATCCGCATATTCACATACGGGAGTATTGTCGTTGGAGACATAGACCAGAGTCCGTGCGCCTGCCTCTTTGCAGAACTTTGCGGCAGCCACGATCTCCTTCGTATTGCCGGAACGGGTGGAGAATACACAAACAGAATCCTTTGAGAATGCCTTGTGCCCCATGGCCATGAACTCCGCCGCAATCACGGAATGGGCCTCAACCTTTGCAGATTCCGTATCCAGCCAGTACATGATCGGCAGAGAATGAGCATAGGTTCCGCCGCAGCCGATAAAGAAGATATTGGAATATCCCTCTTCACAGATCTTGTCTACCGCCGCCTCGATCTGGGGACGGAGTGCGATGGCATCACTTACTACCTTCTCATACCTGGGTACATCGAAATTGAACATGTTGTTCCTCCTTATATGGTGAATTTTAATTGTTCCCTATCATCTTCGCTTGTTCTATATTGTTCTATGTTGTTATGATAATATAGGAACGGTTTTTTGTCAATACTATTTCACATAAAAAATAAAAATCGCCCATATCCGTCATATTGCACAATCCCAGGCAGGCATTATTGTGCAGAACGTCCGGAAAAGGGCGAAGCCTTCCCTATGCAGGGAAAAGAGAAAACCGGACGCATAACTGCGTCCGGCTTCCCCTTTTTCCCTGATCCCTTTATTTTTTATTCCATTATTCCTTTATTCCCACTCCTGAGGCTCCTCCTCTTCCTCCGCGTCTGTGTCCGCCGGCTTCCAGGCCTTCCCGAATTTCACGTCCTTAAACAGAGCCGCCAGGCCCGTGATCTGCTTCAGCCGCAGGATCTCGTCCTTATCCATACCCAGATGCCTGGAAATCCAGGCGTCCGACCGGCCAAGCTCATGAAGCTCCTTGACGATGTTGCTCATCAGATCCACGTCGTGGTTCCCTCTGGCCCTGTTGTGCCGGATGGTGCTGGCCATTCTCTGGTCAATGGATTTATTGATGACCGACACCGGCAGCATCCCGCGCTCCCGCTCATAAATATCCGGATGCTCCAGCATGATCCGGTAACGGTGGAAGCCGTCGACAATGATATAGGTTTCCGACGCCTTATTATAATAACAGACAATGGGCATCGTATAGCCGTCCGCCCGGATGCTCTCATAGAGCAGCCGCATTTCCGGCGGCGCCACCGCATTGGGATTATATGTATTCGGCTTGATCTGCTCAATGGGAACCGGGATCACATGATATACAGGACTTTTATACTCCATACTCCATCTCCTCCACACTTTTGTATTTACGCCGGATGACATCAATCCGCTTCTGCTGCTGCCTCGTCATGCCAAATCCCATAAAACGGCAGATATGGTCGTTTTTTAAAATGCAGTAGCACATCCGTTTCCAGCTTGGAATGTCCTTGGTTGATTTAATATCGTCGGTATCATCCGGGATTTTTTCAAGAAAGACAATTCTGGATTTTTTACTCA
>CATJIW010000088.1 GCA_949740745.1 uncultured Lachnospiraceae bacterium
ACCGGGCCTTGAGCTCCACCAGGACCGTCACCTGCTTGCCGTTCTCCGCCGCCCTCGCTAACGCCGCCACGATGGGCGAATGGCCGCTCACCCGGTACAACGTCTGCTTGATGGCCAGGACCTGCGGGTCCGCCGCCGCCTGCTTCACAAAATCCACCACCGGGTCAAAGGACTCATACGGGTGGTGGAGGAAAATATTCCCCCTGCGGATGTTGGCAAAAATATCGTCCTCATTGGCAAATTCCGGGACGATCTGCGGCTTCCAGGGCTTCTGCCTCAGGTGGTCAAAGCCTTCCTCCCCGTAAACCTTCATCAAAAAAGTAAGGTCCAGAGGGCCGCCTATAAAGAAGATCACGTCGTCCTTCACGGCAAATTCCTTTTTCAGGATCTTGAGAAGCCGCTTGTCAATGCCCTCCTCCACCTCCAGGCGGATCACCTCTCCCCACTGCCGTCTTTTTAACTGCCGTTCGATCTCCTTGAGAAGGTCCTCCGCCTCCTCCTCATCGATGGGAAGGTCGGCGTTGCGCATGATCCGGTAAGGATGGGCGCAGACAATCTCATAATTGAGGAACAGCCGGCCCATGTTCCGCTCAATGATCTCTTCCAGCAAAATGACGGCGCGCCGCCCGTCCTTTTCTGCCGGAAGCTCCACGATGCGGGGAAGCACCGCCGGCACCTGTACCGTGGCAAAGTCCAAAGCGCCCTTCTTATCCCCGTCCTTTTTTTCATTCTCCTTCCGCTCGCCGCCCTTCTTCTTTTTTAAAAGGGCCGCGATGTTCAGGCTCTTGTTCCGGACCAGCGGGAAGGGCCTGGAGGAATCCACGGCCATGGGCGTCACCACCGGATAGACCGACGATTCAAAATAGTCGTCCACGAAGGCCGCCTGTCTCTCGTCCAGCTGCTCGTGGTGGGATATGACCTCGATCCCCTCTTTTTTGAGAAGAGGCAAAAGAGACCGGTTCCAGGTGGAATACTGGACATCCACCAGCTGGTGCATACCCCGGCCGATGGCCTCAAGCTGTTCTGCGGCCGTCATGCCGGCAATGTCCCGCCCCTTATAATCCGCATGGACCATGTCCTTTAAGGAGGCCACCCGCACCATGACAAATTCATCCAGGTTGGAGGCGGTGATGGACAAAAACTTGAGCCGCTCAAACAGCAGGTTGTTTTTGTCCCTGGCCTCACTTAAGACCCGGTAATTAAACTGGAGCCAGGAAAGCTCCCGGTTTTCAAAATATTCGACCTTCCGAAAATCCCTCTCTTCTCCCATGGTCACGCCCCCTTCTTTTTCCTGAGCACCGGCCGGATGCCGTAAACCTCTTCAAAGAAATCCGCCCGGTGGCTGAACATCGCTTCCTCCAGCAGAATGCTTTCCGGCGAAGAGGTGGAAATGAACATCTGCTGGTCCTTGACGGAAATTTTCACGTCCTTGAATTTCTGCTTCTGGCTCCGGTCCATGGCATTGCCGATCTTAAGGATCGCCGTAAGCTTCGCAATGGTGATCCGCATGGACTTGTTCAGACTCACGTCCCCGGTGGTGTAGTCAAACTCCATGGTATTGTACTTCACCACGTTGGCGATGATCACCCGCTCCCTGTGGGAAACGCCGATGATCTCCGTGGACAGAATAATGTTGTAGGCGCACTCCCCCGGCGTCTTCATGCTGATGTAATTGCCGCAGTCGTGCAAAATGGCGCTGATCTGCAAAAGGAGCCGCTCCCGCCTCCCCAGCCCGTGGTACTTCTTCATGCCGTCGAAAATATTCAGCACGTTCTTCTCCAGGACAGCCGTATGGTCCCGGTCGCTCATATACCGCTTCGCAATATTCCTGGCCGCCACCAGGATGTCCTTGGAAAAATCATGGGCAAAGCGGATCAGCTTCTTCTGCTCTGCAAACTCCGCCACGATCCCGTCCCCGAGCCTGACTCCCGGAAGCCAGACCATCTCCGCCTCCGTGGCGTCAATGAGCCGTTTATAGACCATGGCCCCCGGCACCACCAGGGACACAAACTCCGGGGGAAGGTCATACTTCTCGGCGATCTGATCCTCGCTCATGCTCCGAAGGTCCTTATAAAACTCCATGAACTCCCCGGCGCTTATCCTCTGCTTATCCGCATGGGCGCCCCGCCCCAGGTACATGGCGCATACGCCGGTGGCAACGATGTTCTTCACATTCCCTTCTCTCAAAAACAGCTTTTTGAAGGCGGCGATGTCATTGTCAATAAGCTCCTGGGCCAGTTTTTTCCGGTCCTCAGCCATTCCCCCGATCCTGGCCAGGATCTGCTGGATGCGGAGGGCCCCCAGCTTCAGATTCTGCGTCGTCACCAGGGCGTCCTTGTCAAAGAGAGAGATCTGAGTGCTGCCGGAGCCCACCTCCACGATGGCCGTCCCCTTCTGGATAATATTGTTGAACTCATTTTCCTTGGCCGCAATGGCCTTATAGCAGAGAAACCTCTGCTCCGAATTGCTGAGGACGTCGATCTCGATGCCGGTGCGCACCTTGATCTGGTCCAGGACCACCTCCCGGTTTTCCGCCTCCCTGACGGCGCTGGTCCCGTAGGCCCGGTAATTTTCCACCTGATATTCCGCCATAACCCCTTGGAACCGGTGCAGAAGCCTGCACATCTCGTCCACCCGCTCATAGCTGATAATGCCCCGCTCATAGGTATCCCGCCCCAGCCCGATGACCTTCCTGAGCCGTTCCAGCTGGACGATCCCCCTCTTCGGCGAAATCTCGTAAATGGTAAGCTCCAGCTCATAGGAGCCCACGTCGATGGCCGCAAACGTCGTAACAGACGCCATGGTTACACCCCCTCGTTCTTACCCTGGGTTTCCTTTACCTTCCTGTTCCCTTTAAATATGTGATAAACTGGACGGCCGTCCGGCCGGAAATGCCTCCGTGGGACAGCTCCCACTGATTGGCCAGAAGGAGGAGCTCCTCCTCCGGCATATCGATCCCGGCCCGCTTCGCAAGAGTCGTGACAATGGCCTTAAACTCCTTCGGCTCCGGCCTCCCGAAATAAATGGTGACGCCGAACCTTGAGGATAAGGACAGCTTTTCCTGAACCGTGTCGGAGCGGTGCATGTCCTCCCGCACCTCTTCCTTGTCGCTGAAATTCTCCCGGATCAGATGCCTTCTGTTGGAGGTGGCATAGATCAGCACATTCCCCGGCTTCACCTCCAGCCCCCCCTCGATGATGGCCTTCAGATACTTGTAATCCACCTCAAACTCTTCAAAGGACAGATCGTCCATGTAAATGATAAACTTATAGTTCCGGCTCTTGATCTGGGCGATCACGTCCGAAAGGTCTTTAAACTGATGCTTATAGATTTCGATCATCCGGAGGCCCTTATCATAATATTTGTGGAGAACGGCCTTTATGCTGGAGGATTTTCCCGTTCCGCTGTCCCCGAAGAGCAGGCAGTTGTTGGCCTCCCTCCCCTCCACGAAAGCCTCCGTATTCTCAATGAGCTTCCTCTTCTGGCTCTCGTACCCCACCAGGTCGTCCAGATAGACATGCTCGATATTCTTAATGGGAACAATCTCCGCCCGCCCCTTCCTGTGCTCCACCCGGAACGCCTTGTGGAGGCCGAGCTTTCCCACGCCGAAGCGCCGGTAAAAATCCGTGAGGATTTTATGCCACTGCCCCTCCGTCTCCGCTCCGGAAAGCTCCTCCGAGAGGGCCTGGATGTCGTCCCGGATCCGGCGGTTAAAGACCCTGCTGTGGGTCCCGGCGCTCTCGTAAGCCTTTAAAAAGCAGAACACCCGGATGCCCAGGGCCTCGTCCAAATCCTCCAGATCATACTCAAACCATTCCCGAAAAAGGGCAAAGTCGTGGAGGGCCAGGGCGTTGACCGTCCCCTCCACCGCTCCCCGGATCTCACAGGCCGTGCTGAACGCATTCTCATTGGTCGCCAGCACGTAGGCCAAAAAACCGTGCCACAGATTCCCCTTAAAGCCGTGAGCCGCCGAAAACTCCACCAGCCTCCCCGCCGTCTCACAAGGATCGAAGGGCGCCCCCTCCCCCTGCTCCATCAATGCCGTCATGGCCTCCAAAAGCTCTGCATGGCCCGGCTCCCGATACAAAATCAGTTCCTTAATTTTCATCGACGTTCTTTCCTTTATCCGTATAATAATTGCCCAGGATCCGGAAATAATTGGCCTCCTCCAGGATTCCCCGAAGTGCGTTCTTGACCCCCGCGTCCCCCAGGTTCCCCTCGAAATCCACAAAAAACCGAAACTCCCAGGGCCGTCCCAGAATGGGCCTGGACTCCAGCTTCACCATGTTCAGCCCGTTGTAGGTCAGATGGGACAGCATGTTATAAAGAGCCGCATTCTCATGCTTCGTCTCAAAGCAGACACTCAGCTTGTTGGCCGAAGCCTCATAGAGCTTCCGGCTGGCGACCACGATGAACCGGGTGGCGTTCCCCCTGTGGTTCATGACGGTCCTCTCCAGCACCTTTAGGCCGTAAAGCCTTCCCGCCATCTCGCTGGCAATGGCCGCCCTGGACCGGTCCCCGGCCTCCTTCACCTCCCTGGCAGAAAGGGCCGTGTTCCCCGTGCTGTGCCTGGTCCAGTCCCTGTGCTCGTCCAGATAGGTACTGCACTGCATCAGCCCCTGGGGATGGGAATAGACCAGCCGGATGTCGGAAAGCTCCGCCTCCGGAAGGCCCAAAAGCACGTGATCCACCTTCACGTAGGTCTCTCCCACAATATAATTGTCAAACTTCACCAGAAGGTCGTAGATGTCCGACACGCTCCCAGCCGAAGAATTCTCGATGGGAAGGACCGCAAAATCCGCCGTCCCGGCACAGAGGGCCTTCATGGCGTCGTCCCAGGTCTTTACGTTGAAAAGCTTCGCCCGCTCCCCGAAAAACTGCATCGCCGCCGCATGGCTGTAGGCGCCCTCCACCCCCTGGTATACCACCTTCGCCCTGGATTTGGGAAGGTTCGGGACCATCTCAAAGGGGAGCCCCGTGACCACGCCGTGGCCGGCCAGCAGCTCATACTGGAGCTTGCGGCTCATGGACATGATCTGCGTGAACAGCTCCCGGATCCCGTAGCGGGTAAAGTCCGAGCCGGCCAGCTCCGAGAGCGCCGTCAGCTTATCCGTCTCCCGCTTCCGGTCAAGGACCTGCATCCCTGTCTTGATCTTATACTCTGCCACCTCCCTGCAAAGCCCCATCCGTTTCTCAAAAAGCTCCACCAGCTTCCCGTCGATCTCGTCGATCTCTCCTCTGATCTCCTTTAAATTCATTTTTGTCCCCCGCTCTCTGCCGTTTTTTCCAAAAGCTCCTCAAGAAGAGTCCTTACCCTCTTTCCAAGAACCGGATGAACCTTGTAAGGGGCGATCTGCGCCAAAGGCTCCAGTACGAAAAGGCGCTTTTCAAGTTCCGGATGGGGCACGGCCAGCTCCTCCGTCTCCAAAACCTCGTTTCCGTAAAAAAGCAGGTCTAAATCCAGAGTCCTGGGCCCCCAGTGGATCAGACGTTCCCGTTTCTCCCGGCGCTCCGCCTCATGGAGCACCTCCAGAAGCTCATGGGGCGTAAGAAGAGTGTCAAGCTCCAGACAGCCGTTCAAAAACTCGTCCTGCTCCACGCCGCCGTAAGGCTCGGTGACGATCATGTCGGAAATCCGCCCCAGGCGAATCCGCTTCTCCTCCCTGAGAGTCCGGATCCCCGCTTCGATATGGGCCCTCTTATCTCCCAAATTGGAGCCGAAGGCCACATATGCCTTCTGCCACCCCCGTTCAATCCTCACCGAAACCGTCTCCAGGGGAAGGCCCACCGGCGCCCAGGGCTTTTTTATCTCCAGGACAATGCCCCTCATAAGCGGGAAAGTAAGCAGCAGATGCTCCGCCAGATCCTCCGCCGCCGCCTCGATAAGCTTTCTCGTATGTTCCTTCATATAAGAAGTAATCTCTTCCGCCGCCAGCCCGTAATGGATGGAATGCTCCAGCCCGTCGTCAAGGCCCGCCTTCCTGGTGTCACACAGAAGCTCCGCACTCACCAGAAACTTCTGTCCCAGCCTATTCTCCTCCGGAAACACGCCGTGATTGGCAAATACCTCCAGATTCTGTATGGTAATCCTGTCCATCTCGTTTTCCTCTCCGTCCCTTCCAAAAAACCAGGTTTCTCCCGGCGCCCGGCCCGCCCTTCACACATCCGTCCTCTATGCACCTGAAACGGCCGGCACTTCATGCCGGCCGCCCGTCATCCGTAAGGCCCGCAGAAAGACCTCCGTCTCCCTGCCTGCGCCCCGGCATCCCTTCTCCCTCTCATCTGGCAGATCCCTGCAAAACCTACAGGCCCGGCGAAGCGTCTGCCGACTGCAGGTTTCCCCGTTTCCTGTATGACTCAAGCCCGCAGAATGGCTTCCGTCATCCTGACCGCCCTGACATTCTCCTTCACGTCATGGACCCGCACAAAGGCGCAGCCCTTCATGACGCCCATGACCGTGGTGGCCAGCGTTCCCTCCAGCCGGTCCGCGGCCGGAAGATCCAGGGTAAGCCCGATCATGGATTTTCTGGAGGTGCCGAGAAGCACCGGATATCCCAGCCCGTTCAGGATCTCCAGCCGGTTCATCAGGATCAGATTGTGCTCGTAAGTCTTCCCAAAGCCCATGCCGGGATCCAGAATGATCTTATCCCCTGCCACCCCCGCCTGCCTTGCAAGCTCCACCGATCTTAGAAGGTCCGCCTTCACGTCCTCCAGATAATTCTCATAAATCGGTTCCTTCCGATTATGCATAAGACAGCAGGCCGCCCCCGTCCGGGCGATCACCCCCGCCATCTCCTCGTCGTACTTACAGCCCCAGATGTCGTTGACCAGGCAGGCACCGGCCTTCACCGCCTCCTCGGCCACCCTGCTCTTATAGGTATCCACAGAAATGGGAACGTCAAACCGTTCCCTCACCGCCTCAATGACCGGAAGCACCCTCTCGAGCTCCTCCCCGTCCGGAAGAATGGCCCCGTAGCCGGGCCTGGTAGACTCCCCGCCGACGTCAATGATATCCGCACCGTCCCTTATCATCTCCTCCGTATGGGAAAGGGCCGCATCCAGCCGGTTCCACTTCCCTCCGTCCGAAAAAGAATCCGGCGTCACATTGAGGATCCCCATCAGGTACGTGCGCCTTCCAATTTCAAACTCCCGATTTCCGATCTTCACTTTCCGCCTCCGTCCGTCACCGTCTCACACTGTAGTTCTTCCGTTCCATGGGCCAGTTGCAGGATTCCTGCGCCTTGCAGGCAAAGCAGGCCCTGGAGCCCTTGTCTGCCTCATAGAGTATCTTTGCCAGCGGCCTGTCCCCGGCCGCCTCCCTGGAACGATGGCCTCCCACGGCCTCCAGGATCCGGGCGCATTCTTCCTCGTCAAAGCCGCAGTCCGTAAGGACCGTCTCGGCAATCAGGGCGCCCGCCTTGTCGTGGGGCATCCCCGTCTCATACTGGCTGGCCCTTCCGATATCGTGGAGCAGGGCCGCCCCGTAGACCACGTCCTTCCGGATGGAAAGCCCGTCCTCCAAAACGGCGATATAGGCCAGCCTTGCCACATTCAACAGATGGTCGATGTCGTGGCGGCAGTACATCCGGTCCCGCTCCAGGCGGTTCAGTTTTTTCATTTCCTTAATAAATATCTCATGCTGAATGATTCGGTTTACCCGTTCCATCAATCTCCCCTGCCTTTCCGGCGCAAAGTTTCTATGTACAGGAGCATCCGCCCCGGCGCCTCACCCCTGGCGGAGCATGGCGAACACTCTCTCACAGAGCGCTGCATCCTCCCTGAAAACGCCCCGGCAGGCATAGGTCACGGTCCTTGCCCCCGGTTTTCTGATTCCGCGCATGGTCATGCACATATGCTCCGCCTCGACCACCACCATGGATCCCTTCGGATGCAGATGATCCATCAGCGCATCGGCAATCTGAGCCGTAAGCTGTTCCTGGATCTGAGGACGTCTGGCGTAGGCCTCCACGGTCCGGGCCAGCTTGCTGAGGCCCACCACCCGCCCGTCCGGCACATAGGCCACATGAGCCTTTCCATAAAAAGGAAGCAGATGGTGCTCGCACATGGAATAAAGAGCAATGTCCTTCTCCACCACGATCTCGTTTCCAGCTGCCGGAAAGGTTTTGGAAAGATGCACGGCCACCTCCTCGTCCGTTCCGCCGTAAATCTCTTCGCACATCCTGGCAATCCGGTCAGGGGTCCCTACGAGGCCCTCTCTGTTCACATCCTCGCCAATGCCCTCCAGCAAAAGACGCACCGCCGCTTCTACTTTTTCTCTGTCAATCATGGATACTCTCCTTTAAGGCTTTTGACAGCTCCCCCAGATAAGAAAGCGAGCCGAAGGCCACAATCACGCCGTCCTCCCCCGCCTGGGAAAGGGCGTCACGGACCGCATCCCGCATCCCGCATTCCGCCTGCACCCTCCCGTGAAACCCGATCGCTTCCGCCTGTCCTTCGATCCAGGACGAAAGTGCTTCCCCGGAGAGCGCCCTGGGGCTTTCCGGCGTCACCGTATAGATCCGTTCCGCCAAAGGAGCCGTGATCCTTACGATCTCCCGGTAATCCTTATCTGCCAATATCCCCATAATATAGATCATTCTTCTGTTTGGGAAATACAGGTCCAGGGAACGCTTAAGCCGCCTGGCCGCTTCCGGATTGTGGGCTCCGTCAATGAGAAACACCGGCCGGTCAAGAAGCACTTCGAACCGCCCCGGCCATCTCACGGACGCCATTCCCCTATAAACTGCATTCTCTCCAATATCATAGCCCAAATCCCGGAGAATTTCAACTACTTCAAGAGCCGTGCAGGCGTTAATTATCTGATATTCTCCGGCCAGAGGGATTTTCACGTCCCGAAATCCCTTATAATGGAAACGGCTCCCTGAAAGCCCTGTCTCCAAAACCTCGGCCTCCCTGGGCCGGGACAGAACGAGAGGCGAATGCTTCCTGCCGCAGATTTCCCGGATCACCTCTGTCACCGTCTCTCCCTGGCCGCAGAGAACCGTGGGCCTCCCCTCCTTGATGATGCCGCCCTTGACCCTGGCGATTTCCTCCAGCGTATCTCCCAGAAACTGCATATGGTCCATGCTGACGGAGGCGATCACGCTGCAGACCGTGGTCTTCACCACGTTGGTGGCGTCCCCCTCCCCGCCCATCCCGGTCTCCAGGGCCACCAGGCTGCAGTCCTTCTCCTTAAAATACAGAAACGAAACCGCCGTCTCCGTCTCAAAAGCCGTCGGATGAGAAAACCCCTCCGCCTCCATTTCCCCGCTCACCTGCCGCACCCTGCCGATCAGCCTGGCCGCATCCTCCTGCGGAATGCTCTCTCCGTTCACCTGGATCTTTTCACAATAAGAAAACACCGAAGGCGAGTGATAGCGTCCCACCCGACAGCCCGCCGCCTGGCACACCGAGGCGACAAAGGCCAGCGTGGAGCCTTTCCCGTTGGTCCCTGCAATGTGGATAAAGGAAAGCCCGTCCTGAGGATTCCCCAGCCTTCGCAAAAGCTCCTCCATGACAGAAAGCCCCAGGGAAATCTTCTTTGTCCGTGTGATCTCTTCAATATACGCTTCCGCTTCCGTAAAATTCATGCCTCTCCTCCGCCTTAACCATCCAGCCGCTCAATGGATTATAAACTTTCGTATCAAACACTGCTATCTTATCACAGGAATCTAAGGAGGACAATCCAAAATATGCCGGCAGCCGCGCATTTTTATTCTGCGGGCAGTTCTGGATCCCGACGGCCCTCCCCTGGTCCCTCCTTAGGAAAAACCGTTCCTCCCGACCCCTCCGGCAAAACACAAAATTGCGCAAATCCCCAAATATCCGGCATAAATTCCCCCGCCCCCACCCATACTGATAGCATGGAAAATAATTTTATTAAATGCGGGCTGGCAGGCTGGTCCGCCGAACTATGCTACAGCAGCCTGATCGCCAGAACCAGGGACCACGACAAGCGGCTCATGGGGCAGACCTCCCTCTACATGTTCCCCATTTACGGCATGGCGGCCGCCATCGGCCCCATCCGGCAAAAGCTCTGCGACCGCAGCCGGCTCCTGCAAAAAAGCGCCGTCTGCCGCGGCGGCATCTACACGGGGCTGATCTTTCTGACCGAGTACTGCACCGGCTGGCTCCTTCGGAAAACCGGCCGCTGTCCCTGGGATTACAGCCAGGCAAAGCTCAATATAAACGGCCTGATCCGTCTGGACTTCGCCCCCTTCTGGTTCGTCCTCGGTCTGTTCTTCGAGCACTGCACCGCCGCCTGAAACGCGCATTATGTTTCCGCATGTTTCATCCGGCCAAAGCCCAGGAAGAAAATCCTTTTTAAGCCGAAACCCCCATTGCCCCATCCGTCTCCTTCATGCTACAATACAGGCATAACTCTTCGGAAGCGTCGAAAAAACCGTTCCGAACCTTGAAAGGAGACGTCCCATGAATGATTTTCTGACCAAAGTCAACGACGCCATGTATACCTATGTCCTCCTGATCCTCCTGGTGGGAGCCGGCCTCTACTTCACCGTCCGCACCAGAGGCGTACAGCTCCGCCTGTTAAAAGACGGCATCAAATCCATGCTGGACAAGGCGCCGGAGGGAGAAAACGGGGAAAAGAAGGTCTCCTCCTTCCAGGCCCTGATGATTTCCACCGCTTCCCGCGTGGGCACCGGAAACATCGCCGGCATCGCAACCGCCATCGCCGCCGGCGGGCCGGGAGCCGTGTTCTGGATGTGGCTCATGGCCGTCGTCGGAGGGGCGTCGGCCTTTATTGAAAGCACCCTGGCGCAAATCTACAAAATCAAAGACGGGGACCATTTCCGGGGCGGCCCCTCCTACTACATGCAAAAGGCCCTGGGCAGGCGGTGGCTGGGCATTCTGTTCGCCGTCGCCCTGATCATCTGCTTCGCCTACGGCTTCAACGGCCTTCAGTCCTTCAACATGTCCTCCTCCCTGGAATACTACATTCCGGACTACGGCTCCACCTGCGTCCCGATGATCGTCGGGTTCCTTCTGGCGGCCGCGACGGCCTTCGTCATCTGGGGAGGAGTCCACCGGATCGGCTTCATCACCTCTGTGCTGGTCCCCGTCATGGCCGTGATCTATATCCTGATCGGCCTTTTCACCATGTTCACCCATCTGGGAGAACTCCCCCGCGTGTTCGCCCTGATCTTTGAAAACGCCTTCGACTTCCGGGCCATGGCCGGCGGCCTGGCCGGAAGCGCCGTCGTCATCGGTATCAAGCGCGGGCTCTTTTCTAACGAGGCCGGCATGGGCAGCGCCCCCAACGCCTCCGCCTCCGCCGAAGTGGATCACCCGGTCAAGCAGGGACTGGTGCAGGTCATCTCCGTGTTCATCGACACCCTTCTGATCTGCTCCAGCACCGCCATGATGCTCCTCGTCTCCGGCATCGAAGGCCAAAGCGGCGTCATGGACGGCATTCCTTACGTTCAGGCCGCCATCAGCGCCAACGTGGGAGGCTGGGGCATCCACTTCATCACCTTTTCCATCTTCGCCTTCGCCTTCAGCAGTCTGGTCGGCAACTACTTTTACGCAGAGTCCAATATCCTCTTCATCAAAGACAGCAGACTCCTCCTGAATCTCTTCCGCATCACCTGCGTCGCGGCGATCTTCCTGGGGGCTCAGGCGGATTTTTCCCTTATGTGGAACCTTGCGGACATCACCATGGGCTTTATGGCTATTATCAATATCCTGGTGATCTTCCTTCTGGGAAACACTGCCGTCCGGGCCCTGAAGCACTACGAGGCTCAGAAGAAAAAGGGCGGGCCGGTCACCTTCCGCGGAGAAGACATCGGAATCAATGACACCGTCTGGAAATAAGGCAGCGTGTGAAAATAAGACAGAAAATCTCCACGCAAAAATTCCGGGGGCCCAAAGACCTCCCGGAATTTTTTTCAGCCGGGCCGGGCCTGTGCGGCCTCAGGACCCCGGTCAATTAATAATTCTCTGCATGTACCTCAAAATACGCCTGCGGATGGGCACAGACAGGACAGACCTCCGGCGCGTCCGTACCGACCACGATATGGCCGCAGTTGCGGCACTCCCATACCTTGACCTCAGACCTCCGGAACACCTCCGCCGTCTTCACGTTCCTCAAAAGGGCGCGGTAGCGCTCCTCATGATGCTTCTCAATGGCGCCTACCATGCGGAATTTGACCGCCAGCTCCGGGAAGCCCTCCTCCTCGGCCGTCCTGGCAAAGCCCTCGTACATATCCGTCCACTCATAATTCTCCCCGTCTGCGGCGGCGCCCAGGTTCTCGGCCGTAGAGCCAATCCCCTCCAGCTCCTTGAACCACATCTTGGCATGCTCCTTCTCATTATCCGCCGTCTTCAAAAACAGGGCCGCAATCTGCTCAAAGCCTTCCTTTTTCGCCTTGGAAGCAAAATATGTGTACTTGTTCCTCGCCTGAGACTCCCCGGCAAAAGCCGCTTCCAGGTTCTTCTCCGTCTGCGTTCCCGCATATTTGTTCCCCATGTCCATACCCTCCGTTTTTTTTTTTAACTATCGGTTTCAACATCCATTCTATCAGACAAAAGGATCCCTGACAACCACAATCCGGCCCGGAATCGGACATTTCAGGAAAATGAGGCAGAAAACGGCAGCCGCAGAGT
>CATJIW010000089.1 GCA_949740745.1 uncultured Lachnospiraceae bacterium
AGGGAAGACCTGGAGCTGGAAGTGGTGAACAGCGTAACCGAGGAGCAGATCGAAAAGACCAGGGAGCTGGTGAAGTCCGGCATGTGCGACTGCCATCTGGTGGAAGGGGAAGAAAACCTTTATATCCGGGCGGAGGTATTTGCAGGCGGGGACAGGGCTCTGGTGGAGCTTAAGACGAAGCACAATCATATTTCCCGGATTGAGAAAAACGGGGAGATTCTCTTTGCCCAGGATGATATCGAGGCGGGTTCCCAGGGCGACAAGAGCCAGTTAAACCTGAAGGACATCTACGAGTTTGCCGGCTCGGTGGAGCTGGAGGATGTCCGGGGCGTTCTGGAACGCCAGCTTAAGTATAACAAGGCGATTTCCGAGGAAGGCCTTAAGAATCCCTGGGGCGCCCAGATCGGGCGGACGCTCCTTGAAGTGAACGGGGATTCCGACTGGAAGGTAAGGGCAAAGGCTGCGGCAGCCGCCGGTTCCGACGCCCGCATGAGCGGCTGTGCTCTGCCCGTGGTTATCAATTCCGGCAGCGGCAATCAGGGGATCACTGTCAGCATGCCCATTCTGGAGTATGCGAACGAGGTGAAATGCTCCGAGGAGAAGCTTCTTCGGGCTCTGACGCTGGCGAACCTGCTGTCTCTTCATCAGAAGCGCTACATCGGAAATCTGTCCGCCTACTGCGGAGCGGTGAGCGCAGGCTGTTCCGCCGCATGCGGCATCGCTTACATAGACGGGGCTTCTCTGGAGGTTATCGGGCATACCATCATCAACGCCATCTGCAACATCGGCGGCATGGTGTGCGACGGAGCGAAATCCTCCTGCGCGGCCAAGATCGCAAGCTCGGTGGAAGCCGGACTTCTGGGTTATGAGATGGCGAAAAGAGGCCACAACTTCAAGCCCGGTGAAGGCATGGTCGTGGAAGATATGGAACAGACCATCCGGAATATCGGAAGGATGGGCCGCGTCGGAATGAAGGGAACCGATGTGGAGATCCTGAACATTATGCTGGGGAAATAATTTATGCCGCAGGGCGGTGATTGGGGAATCACTGCCGGCACTCTTTAGGGGAAGGTAATATAAAATAAGGGAAAGGGAGCTGTCCGTATCCATGCGGAAATTTGGCATGGGCATGGACAGCTTCCCTGTGTTAACGGGAACGGAACGGGAATCAGCCTGAGCTTTGGCAGGCTTTCAGGCAGTGAGAGGAGGATTTGCAGTGGAAGGATGCAGGCTTTGTCCCAGGGAATGCAAAGCAGACAGAAAAAACGGGGAACGGGGCGTATGCGGCGTCTCCGGGGAGGGAGTGGCGGCGGCCAGGGCGGCGCTTCACCGGTGGGAGGAGCCCTGCATTTCCGGGGAGACAGGCTCCGGGACAGTGTTTTTTGCAGGATGCCCGCTGCGCTGTGTTTACTGCCAGAATTACGATCTGGCCCGGGGAAGGGCGGGAAAGAGGATCTCGGCCGGCCGGCTTGCGGAGATTTTCCTGGAGCTGCAGGGGGCGGGGGCGGCCAACGTCAACCTGGTGACGCCGTCCCATTATACGCCGGAGATCCTTTCG
>CATJIW010000090.1 GCA_949740745.1 uncultured Lachnospiraceae bacterium
CAATGTTGGGGTGGGACAGGCAGGCCGCCGCATGGGCCTCCGTCCTGAATTTTCCGATAAAAGACCGGTCCGAATTGAACTCCTGCTTCAGGACCTTGACTGCCACGTCCCTGTTCAGTCTGTGATCCCTGGCCCGGTATACCTCCGACATGCCGCCGGAACCGATTTTTTCCAGAATTTCATACCGATCTCCCAGAAACATACCTAATCTTATCATTCCTTCACCTCGTCATCCGCCAGCCGGAACAGTACCACCGCAATGTTGTCCCTGCCGCCGTTTCTATTTGCCTCCTCGATCAGATCTGCACAGACCTCCTTCAGATCCTCTCTGTCTGCCGCAAGCTCCCGGATCGTCTCGTCGGAAACCATGTTGCTCAGGCCGTCCGAACACATGAGCACCGTGTCCCCCTTCTCCAGATTCACCTCAAAAAAATCGGCAAACACGTCCTTCCTGGCGCCGACCGCCCTCGTAATGATGTTCTTATGCTCGTTATAGGCTTCGCTTCCCCGTTCCATCTCTCCCCGCTGGATCAGCTCCTCCACAAGAGAATGATCTCTCGTGATCTGACGGATCTCGTCTCTGTTTATCACATACAGGCGGCTGTCTCCCACGTTCGCCACGCACAGGACCCTGCCCATGGTACAGGCCGCCACCAGGGTGGTGCCCATGCCGGCCAGTCCCGTATCCTCAGAGGCTTTTTGGATCAGCAGGCTGTTCACCTGCCGGATCCCTTCGTTTAAAATCGTGATCGGGTTGTTTCCTTCCGCTTCTTCCACCTGTCTCACCAGATTGTCTATGGTATATCTCGATGCGAAATCACCGGCCTGATGCCCCCCCATCCCGTCTGCCACCAAAAACAGATTCGGAATATTTCCGACCGGATACGTCGAATAATACACTGCATCCTGGTTGATCTGCCGTTTTCTTCCCCGGTCGGTCCTTGCGTAGGCCTTCATGGTCTATCCACCTCCTGCCTGAACAGATGCCTTCTACGGACGCGTTTCCAGATAGCCCCGCCTCAGCTGACCGCAGGCTCCGCTTATATCGCGCCCCATTTCTCTTCTTATAGTAGCATTAATCTCATATTTTTCAAGTACATTTTTGAAATCCAGAATGGCCTGGCGCCCGGAACGGACGTAATTCCTCTCCCTGACCGGGTTGACCGGGATCAGGTTCACGTGGCAGTTCCGCCTCCCAAGAAGCGCCGCCAGGGCCTCTGCTTCCTCCCTCGTGTCATTGACGCCCCCCACCAGGCTGTACTCAAAGCTTATGCGCCTTCCTGTCTGCTCAAAATAATAATCACAGGCGCAAAGCACTTCCTCCAGGCTGTATTTTCTGGCAACGGGCATCAGCTCCCTCCGTTTTTCATCATTGGGAGCGTGCAGGGAAAGGGCCAGCGTCACCGGAAGCCCTTCCCCGGCCAGACAGCGGATCTCTTCCGGCAGCCCGCAGGTGGAAAGGGTAATACTCCTGGCGCTTAAGCCAAGCCCCCGCCCGTCAGTAACCAGGCGGATAAAACGCACTACATTGTCATAATTGTCAAGAGGCTCCCCCGATCCCATCAGGACCACGTTGGAAACCCGCTTTCCCATAAGGCGCCCCATCCGGTAGACCTGCTCCAGCATCTCTCCCGGCGAGAGGTTCCGCGCCAGCCCGTCCAGCGTGGAGGCACAGAACCGGCAGCCCATCCGGCAGCCTGCCTGCGTGGAAATGCACACGCTGTTTCCATGGCGGTACTCCATCCAGACGCTCTCGATCACGTTGCCGTCGGCAAGACGGAATAAATATTTCCTGGTTCCGTCAAGCTTCGATACCAGAACGTCCGCCGGTTCCAGCGCCGTCAGGGCAAATCGTCCGGCAAGCTTTTCCCGGAGCGCTTTGGACAGGTCCGTCATCTCCGAAAAATCCGCCGCCTGTTTTTCGTGAAGCCAGGAAAACACCTGCTTTGCCCGGAAGGGCTTCTCCCCCATAAGGGCAAGCTCCTCAGAAAGCTCTTCAAAGCTTAAGGAGCGCAGATCCGCCTTATGTAATTCTCTTTCTTCATTCATTCCTCTGAAAGGCTGCGATAAAGAATCCATCCGTCCCTCTCTCTCCCGGCAGAAGCTGAAGCCAGCCGTTTTCCTCCCCTTCCTCAAAAAACCGCTTCGGAAGCTCCCGTTTCAGATCCACCGCAGTAAAAGGATGCTCCTTTGCGAACCACTCCGCATTTTCCCGGTTTTCCGAAGGAAACACGGTACAGGTAGAAAAGACCAGCCGTCCCCCCGGCTTCACATACTGCCAGGACGCATCCAGGATCTTTCTCTGGAGGGCTGCCAGTTCCTCCTGCGCCTTCTTCGTCATTTTATATTTGATATCGCTTTTCCGGCCGATGATCCCAAGCCCCGAACAGGGCAGGTCCGCAAGGACCACATCGGCCCGGCCGAACATTTCCTCATCCGGGATACGGGCGTCCCATACCCGGACGGATACGTTCGCAAAGCGGCTGCGTTCTACATTTTCTCTGATCAGGGCCGTCTTCGCCGGCGTTAAGTCCCTGGCCTCCACACGGCCGCCCTCTCCCGCAAGCTCTGCCGCATGCAGGCTTTTTCCTCCGGGCGCCGCACAGACGTCCACCACAAAATCCCCGGGCTTCACGCCTGCCGCAAGACCGGCCAGCACGGAGCTTACATCCTGCACCTGTAAAAGCCCTTCCCGGAAAGCCCGTATCTCCTCCGGCCGGTCAAAGCCCTGTAAAATCAGGACTCCCGGAACCTCCGGCACCGGCTCTGCGCCGATCCCCTGCGCCTCAAGGCTCCTTCGCACCTCTTCCTCCGAAGCCCTGCTTAAATTACACCTCACGGTAAAGGGCCGTTCCGAAAGCCCTCCGGCCAGGACGCTTATCGTCCGTTCCTCTCCGTATTCCAAAAGCAATTCTTCCGTAATCCAGGCCGGCATAGAATAGGCAGCCCTGGCCCACCGGGAAAACCCGTCTTCCCTGCGGGGGAAGGCGACCTGGTCAAGCTCTCTCGCCGCCGTCCGGAGCACTCCGTTCACAAAGCCCTTCAAAGAACCGAAGCCCCGCCTGCCGGCAATCCGCACCGCTTCGTTCACTGCGGCCCGCTCCGGCACGGAATCCATATATTTGATCTGATAAACGCTCATCCGCAGAAGGTTCCGAATGACCGGCTTCTGCTTCGCCGTCTTTACTTTTGAAAAACAGTCGATCACATAATCCAGCTCATAAAGGCGTTCCACCGTCCCTTCCACCAGGCAGGTGAGAAACGCCCGTTCCCTTTTCGGAAGCCCTTCCAGGGCTCCAAGGGCTTCCCGCAGCACCAGGTGGCCGTGCCTGCCCCTCTCCAGGATTTCCAAAAGGCAGTCAAGGCAGACCTCCCGCAGGTCAGTCACGTCTTCTTCCTCCGAAAAGAATGATCAGGCGGAGCAGCTGCAGCATGGAGGAGAGCGCTCCCGCCACATAGGTCAGAGCCGCTGCGGAAAGCACCTTCCTGGTCTGGCCCGCCTCGTCTCCGTAAAGGATCCCCGTATCCTGAAGAAGCGTCAGCGCCCGGCTGGATGCGTTAAACTCCACCGGAAGCGTGATCAGCTGGAACAGCACCGCCAGGGAAAAACAGAAGATCCCCAGGTTGACCAGAATCGAAAAGCTTCCTCTCCCCGCTCCGAAGATCAGTCCTGCCATAATCAGGAACATGCTGATGCCGGAGCCGAAATTCGCTACCGGCACAAAGGCCGTCCGAAGCCTCAGAGGCGAATAGCCCACCTCGTCCTGGATGGCATGGCCGCACTCGTGGGCCGCCACCCCGATGGCCGCCACCGACCGGCTGCCATACACCGCATCCGATAGCTTCAGAGTCTTGTTCCTCGGATCGTAATGGTCCGTCAGGTTCCCGGCCACCCGCTGGATCTGCACGCCGTAGATCCCCTGGCTGTCCAGAAGCCTCCTGGCCGCCTCCGCCCCGGTCATGCCGGTGCGGCTCATGACTCTGGAATATTTGGAAAACGAGCCCTTCACCCTGGCCTGGGCAATCAGGCAGATCACCATCCCGATCAGGATCAAAATCCAGGTCCAGTCAAAATAATATCGGTATCCATAATAATAAGGCATCTCTTATCCCTCCATCCTGTCTCCGGCCTGCAGCGGATATCCCCGCAGAAATGCCGCCGCCTCCATCCGTTTCTTCCCCTCCGGCTGGAGCTCCCTTACCGCCAGAAGCCCGTCTCCGGTCTGAATCAAAATAGCATCCTCCGTCACCGCCGCCACCGTCCCCGGAGCAAAGCACTGCGCTTCGGCAGGAAGTTCGCCGGTATAAACCTCCGTCCGCCAGAATTTCACCGTCCGCTTTCCCAGGCGTCCGTAGGTTCCGGGCCAGGGTGAAAGCCCTCTGACGAGCCGCTCGATGGCCTCCGCCCCCATGGACCAGTCCACCTTTCCCAGAGCCTTTGTAAGCATTTTCGCATAGCAGGTCTCCCCTGCCTGCGCCACCCGCTCTAAGGTCCCTTTTTCAAGCCCCCGAAGCGTCTCAAGAATCAGCGGCCCGCCGGCTGCCGCCAGCTTGTCATGAAGGCTCCCGCCCGTCTCGTCCGCTGCGATGGGAATCACGGTCTTAAGAAGCATGTCTCCCGTATCCAGCCCCTCTTCCATATACATGGTCGTAATCCCGGTCTCTTTCTCCCCGTCGATGACCGCCCACTGGATGGGAGCGGCTCCCCGGTATTTCGGAAGCAGCGACGCATGGATGTTGATGCACCCGTACCTTGGAAGGTCAAGCACCTCTGCCGGAAGAAGCTGTCCGAAAGCGGCCACCACCACGGCATCCGGAGCGATCTGCCGCAGCGTTTCCAGAAACTCTGCATTGCCCCGGATCCGCTCCGGCTGAAAAACCGGGATTCCGTGGGCAAGGGCCGCTGCCTTCACCGGCGGCATCTGCAGTTCCTTCCCCCGTCCCTTCGGCCTGTCCGGCTGGGTCACCACCGCCTTTACCTGATGGCCGCCGCCGATCAAAGCTTCCAGAGCCGGGACAGAAAACTCCGGCGTTCCCATAAATACAAGCTTCATAAGCTTTTCCTCCATCTTCCAGTATACTCTGTTTTTCCATAAAAGCTGCATTTTTCACACTTTTTTAAGAAAAATTTAAATTACTCCTTAGATTCCGCCCCGGACTCATCCCTCACTCCTCGTCGGTCACTTCCTCCAGCTCCCCCTCAACAAGCTCCACGTAAAGCTTCCCGTCCAGATGGTCGCACTCATGGCAGATGGCACGGGCCAGAAGCTCCTCCGCCTCGATCTCCCGCTCCGTCATATTCTCGTCCATGGCCCGGACCACCACATAATTCGGCCTCGTAACCGTCCCCTGCCTGCCGGGAACGCTTAAACACGCCTCCGGCCCGGTCTGTTCCCCCTCCGTTTTAAGGATCACCGGATTAATCAGCACCTCCGGCCCGTCTCCGACATCAATGACCACGACCCGTTTTAAGATCCCCACCTGAGGCGCAGCCAGGCCGACGCCCTCGGACTCATACATGGTCTCCAGCATGTCCGCGATCAGCTTCTCCGTCCTCGGCGTCATCGCCTTCACTTCCTTCGCCCTCTTTGTCAGTACCTCGTCCCCGATCTCCCGAATCAATCTCAGTGCCATAATACGCATCCTTTCCTGTTTCTCAAATAGTTTCTGTTCCAACCTGCCGTTTTTATTCCATGTCAAACTGATATTGTACCTGATTTCCCCAGTCAAGGGCCTCGATCCTCTGCTTCAGCTCCAGAAGCGGCCCCTCCTCCTCGCATTTCGCATAAAACAGGTACCGGTAGCTGTCATTGATCCTGGCCACGGAAGCCTTCGCCGGGCCCACAAGCTCCAAAAGCCCTTCCTCGTTTACCGATTCGGCCTCCCCTTTTACCGTCCCTGCCATGGCGGCTGCGGCCTCCTCCTCCCTGGAGGTAATGAGTAAGGACAGCATCCGGTAAACCGGAGGATACCGCAGAAGCTTCCGGTAAAGGATCTCATGCCAGTAAAAGCCCTCGTAATCCTGGCTGGCCGCCGCCTCCACGCTGTAGTGCTCCGGAGAATAGCTCTGGATCACCACATGGCCGGGGAGGCTGTCTCTTCCCGCCCGGCCCGCCGCCTGCGTGAGCAGCGAAAACGTCCGCTCCCCGGCTTCATAGCCCCCGGAGTAAAGAGACAGATCCGCCGCCAGTATCCCCACCAGCGTCACTCTGGGAAAATCATGCCCCTTGACGATCATCTGCGTGCCGATGAGGATGTCCGCCTTCCCGTCGGCAAAGGCCGATAAAATCGCATTGTGGCTGCCCTTTTTCGAGGGGGGATCCATGTCCCTCCGAAGGACGCCCGCCTCAGGAAACATGGCGTTTACCATGGCCTCCACCTTCTGCGTGCCCGTCCCGAACCCGGCAATATAACCGGAGCCGCAGGAAGGGCAGGCCCTGGGAATCGGCATCTCATACCCGCAGTAATGGCATTTCAAGGTACCGTCCCGGTGTACCTTCAGGCTCACGTCACAGTGGGGGCATCTGACCGGCTTCCCGCAGGCCCGGCAGGAAACGAAGCCCGCATATCCTCTTCTGTTCAGGAAAAGCAGGATCTGCTCTCCCCTCATAAGGGTCTCCTCCATTAATTCCCTGAGCCGGCGGCTGAAAATCCCCCGGTTCCCCCCTTTAAGCTCTTCCCGCAGATCCACGATCTCCACCGAAGGCAGGACACTGGCCTCTTTCGCCCTGGTCTTCATCTGAAAAAAATGATACTCCCCGTTCTGAGCCCGGTAATAGGAGGCCGCAGAAGGCGTGGCCGAGCCCAGGACCGTCATGGCCCCCGCCAGCCGGCACCGCTCAATGGCCGTATCGACGGCGTGATACCGGGGAACCGTCTCGCTTTTATAGGCCGCCTCGTGCTCTTCGTCGATAATGATCAGTCCCAGATCCGGAAACGGAGTGAAAAGAGCGGAACGGGGACCGATCATGATATCCAGGCCGCCCCGCCTCGCCCGTTCCATCTGATCCGACTTTTCCCCTGCAGAAAGCCTGGAATGGACGATGGACACCCGGTCCCCGAACTGTCTGTAAAACCGCATGACCGTCTGCCAGGTCAAAGCGATCTCCGGGATCAGCACGATGGCCTGCTTCCCCTCCGCCGCCACCTGGCGGATCACCTCCATATAGACCTCTGTCTTTCCGCTTCCGGTGATCCCGTGGAGATAACAGGGCCTTTTGTCGCCCCTCCATGCCGAAAGGATCCCCCGTACCGCCTGCTGCTGCTCCTCATTCAGGGACACCCCCGTCCCCGGGGAGAGTTCCCCCGCCAGAGGACTCCGAAAGCTGCTTTTCGTCTCCAGCCTGCAGATCCCCCGTTCCAAAAAAGGCCTAAAAGAGGCCGGCGATACCCTGAGCTTTTGGACCACCATCTCATAGGGCAGCGTCTCATCCGCAGCAAGCGCCTCCAAAAACCGCACCCTGGCTTTCTGGTTTTTCTTCCGGCACAAAGCCAGGAGCTCTTCACATTCCTCTGCGCCTGCCTGCCGGACCAGATACCGCTTTTCCACGGCCTTAAGCTTCCGTTTCACGGGAAGCACCGTCTTAAGCGCCTGGATCATGGCGCCGCCGTACCGTTCCTTCATCCAGGCCGCCAGCCGGATCAGCTGTCCCTCGATGGGCATCCCGTCCTCACAGACGGCCTCCAGTTTTTTGATCCTGAGCGGATCATAATCCGTTTTTTCTGAAAACCCGACGATATAACCGTCCCGGAGGCGGTTTCCCTGCCCAAAAGGCACCCGGACCCTTGCTCCCGGAAATACCCGCTCCGACAGCTCCTCCGGGATCTCATACTGGAACACCCGGTCCACCGCCGCATGGGTAATGTCGATAATGACATCCGCATATGGTTTTAACATGTATTTTCAGTCTCTTTCCGTAAAAGAATTCCTATTGGTCCCTGATCGCCGCCGCCGCTTCAGACAGTCTCGTGCTGTTCGAGCCCTTGAACAGCAGCAAATTTCCGCCTGCCGCCTGGGTTTTTAAAAAAGGCAGGGCCTCTGCGCAGGTAGCAAAGCTCCTCACACGGCCTTCCTCTAAGCCGCCCTTTTCCGGGACCGCTTCCAGAAAGCCGGCCCCGATTTCTCCTGCCAGCTCTCCGATGCAGACCAGAAGATCCACCGAAAGCCCGGCCGCAAACCGTCCCACCTCCCGGTGGAGGTTCCTGCTCTCCTCTCCCAGCTCCAGCATATCCGCCAGGACCGCAATCTTTTTCCCGGCCGTTTCCATGCCGTTAAGGACCCCAAGAGCCGCCTTCATGGAATCGGGACTCGCATTGTAGGTGTCGTCAATCATGGAAAAATCCGAAAACCGGTAAATCTGCTGACGGTTCCGGAAGCCGGCAAAGCCCTCCAGCCCCTTAGCCGCCTGCTCCATGGAAATTCCCCAAAGAGAAGCCGCCGCCAGGGCCGCCAGGGCATCCAGTACCATATGCCGTCCCAGAACCGGAAGCCGCACCCGTATCCGCTCTTCTCCCTTTACGGCCGTAAATTCCGTACCCTCCTCCGAAAGCCGGACGGCCTCCGCCCGGAAGTCACAGCCTTCCCCAAAGCCGTAGAAAATCCGCCTAACCCCGCAGTCCTCCGGCACTGTCCGCAGATATCCGTCATCCCCGTTTAAAACCAGAGTGCCGCCCGGCTTCATGGAGGAGGCGATCTTAAGCTTTTCCTTAAAAATATTCTCCCTGGTCCCAAGCTGCTCCAGATGGGCGTCGCCGATATTGGTGATCACGGCCGCAGAGGGCTTCGTCAGGGCAGAAAGCAGCTCCATCTCCCCGAAATCGCTCATGCCCATCTCCAGCACCGCCACCTCCTCCTTCTCTCCCAGCTCCGTCAGGGTGACGGGAAGGCCGATGTCGCTGTTAAAATTTTTCGAGGTCTTAAAGACCCGGACCCCCGTCCCCAGGGCGGCCGCCGTCATTTCCCTGGTGGTGGTCTTCCCCACGCTTCCGGTAATGCCGATCACGGGAGTTTCAAGCCGTTCCAGATAATCGCCCCCCACCGCCTGCAATGCCTTTAAGGTATCTTCGACCTGGATCCAGGCAGCCCCCGCAAGCGGCTCCATGTCCCTGGAGCAAAGCACTGCCGCCGCCCCGTTCTCAATGGCCTGCGCCAGATAATCATGGGCGTCAGCTCTGGCGCCGATCAGGGGCACGAACAGGTCCTGCCCCTTCATGACCCTGGAATCAATGCTCACGTTCCTCACGGGAAGGTCGGGACTTCCCGCCAGGAGCCTGCCGCCTGCCGCCCGCACAATGTCTTTTACCGTCGTCCGTTCCATGCTTTATCCTTTCATTTATAAAGTAATAACGCCCGCCTTGCTTCCTCCCTGTCGGAAAAAGGGGTCCGCCGCCCTTCTGTTTCCTGATATTCCTCATGGCCTTTCCCGATGATGGCAATGATGTCGCCCACTTTTCCATGGCGGACGGCGTAGCCGATGGGCTCCCTCC